>CAMBXJ010000173.1 GCA_945871455.1 Asaia bogorensis | reverse complement strand
CCGTCGCCACACCCGGACAACCTGGCAGAGCGGACCCATGGTGCGGCAAAGGTGACGATTTGGCGGGAAACCGGGGGATAACCGGGCTGTCCGACGCTCAAACCTCTTGCCTTCTTCGCGCGGTCCGGCAAGCATTCCCCCATGGTTGAGCCGATTAACCTCAGCAGCATACGCGACGACACGCTCTGGGCGGTCGTTGCATCGGTCGGTCGCACCACGCGGGTGGCGGAAATCTTTTCCAGCCGCCTGGCGGCTCTGGCGGACCAGGCGTGGCGAGAACAACAGGTCAAGGCCTATGCGCATTTTCTGCGCACCGCCCGACAGCCGGCGCCGATCTACAGCGTGAAACCTATCAGGCGCGCCGATTTGCCGCGATCGTGGCGGCCGTTGCCGGCGCTGGGGTTTTTACAGGGCAAATTCGTCTAGGTCTCGATCGCGTTGCGCGGAATGCCACAGCGTTTGGATCACGCGCTGAAACCAGACGCCTGACCGGTTCCCGCTTCCGGTCAGGCCCTGGCCGGGCGGCCGGGGTTTGTCGGCCGGACGCATGCGCCGCCCCGACATGTGGGGTACGGTCTTCGCATGAAACACAACATCGGGTAGAAGCTGGCGGTGGCGCGCCTATAATTTGCCATGCTCGCCCGAGTCGCCGACGCGATGGCGGCCCAATTGACAGGTGACCAATGCGTGCAACCGAAACTTCCACGGACGCCGGTGCCAAATACACGCCCCAGGTTCGGCAACTGCTGACAATCGGGGAAACCGAGACTGTCATGCATGCCATCTGGCCCGATTATGTCGCCGGGTATGGCTTGACCGAGGCGGATGGTCCCGAACTGCTCCGCGTGCTGTTCGACCAGGCGCTGGCAGACGCCGATCCAGCCGATCCGGTGGTCTGGGCGGAGATCCATGCCTGGCGGGCCTTGGGACAGTTGCGGCTAGTTGCCGCGGTCGGGCCTTTGCTCGACTTCGCCATCCTGAACGACAAGCGCGACGACGATACCGCTACAGACGAGCTGCCGACCGCGTTCGGCCTGATCGGTCCGGCTGCAATTCCGATGCTTGCCGACTTTCTGAACGACCCATCGGTCCAGACGACACCGGCTACGATCGCCATGTATGGCCTGAACAAAATAGCCGCTCGCCATCCCGAACACCGCGCGACATGCATTGGCATTCTGGTGCATGGCTTGCAGACTCCAGTCGATAGGAATCCGTCAACCCTTGGTTTCGCGGTTGGCGCCCTCCTCAACATGGGCGCCGTGGAGGCGATCGATCCAATCCGGGAGGCATTCCGCCAGGGCGCGGTCGATATCTCGATCGTTGGCGATATCGAGGACGTTGAAATCGAACTCGGGCTTAGAAAGCAGCGCGCCACCCCACGGCCACACTATATGGCTCAGTACGGTGGATTTTTCGCGGAACGCGAGCCGCATTTCCGGGTGAATCTGGACAATATACCGGTCGAATCCAAAAAGATCGGCCGGAACGACCCCTGTTCCTGCGGCAGCGGCAAGAAATACAAGAAGTGCTGCCTGCCATAGACGCCCGGATTGCAGACCAGGAACTCCGATCGAAACTGGAAATCACGCCATGGCCCCACCGAAGTCGATGAAAATCCCGAAAGGCGTCGAGTATGTCTACGACGGGCTGACGGAAATGACCGATCGCTTCTGCGCGGCCCATCTGAACGAGGAATACGCCGAGCTGTCACGACGTGCCATCGCTGCTTTGTGTCGGAAGCGGCCGACGCCGTTGACCAGCGGCGCGCCGCAGACCTGGGCATGCGCCGTGGTCTATGCGCTGGGGCAGATCAACGTCCTGACCGACCAGGCCTCGAAGCCGTATATGGCGATGGCCGACGTTTGCGCCGAATTCGGGGTCGCCTCCAGCACCGCCGCCGCAAAAGCCAAACTCGTCCGCAAGGCGCTCGGCGCCAGCCAATTCGATCCGGAATGGATGCTGCCAAGCCGAGCGGCGAAGAATCCGCTGGGATGGCTGTTGGGATTGCAGGGGGTGGTGGTTCATTTTCCGGACCCGCGGGAGGAGATAGTGTCGCGTGACGAACCGCCCGCCGATCACGCATCGCCCGGCGCACAGCCCGGCCGAAAGTCACGGCTTATCGGATAGCGCGATCCCCGGACCGGCCTGACGCCATGGAGCGGCCATCGGACGCCGGGCGGGGCATCGCCTGCCCCGGCTCTATCCGACGGCACCGCGTGTGTCCGTTGCGTGCACAGGGGACAGGGGACAGGGGCGCTATCGGAGGCTGGTCAGGAAATTCCCCATCGCCGCGTTGAATGCCGCGGGCTGGTGCAGATTGGCGGCATGGCCGGCATCCGGGATGATCGCCTTTTTCGCCCCGGGAATTTTTGCCGCCATATAATCGGTCGCCGCCAGGAAATTGGTGTCGTTCGCACCGACCAGCACCAAGGTCGGCACGGCGATCGAGGGCAGCGACTCGATCACCCCGGCGTTTTCCTGCGCGAGCATCCCGCGCGCGGCGCCGGCCAGACCCATCGGCGAGCGATGCTGGCTCATGCGGACTTCGTCGCTGCCGCCGAGGGCCGCGAACCCGCGCGCTTCCAGATCGTCGGCGCGGTCGCGGGAACGTTGGTTCCAGGCTTCCCGTGCCTCGTCCTTCTTGAAGCCGGGGCCGGTGTCGAACAGCATCAGGGCCTTGCAGACGAGCGCGTGGCGCAGATGGAAGGCCAGGGTCATGTAGCCGCCCAGCGAGAGCCCGCCGATCACCGCGCTGGTTTCGCCGCAGACGTCCAGGATCGCCTTCATGTCGCCGACCGTCGCGGCTTCGGAATAGGCGGCGGGGTCGGTTGGCAGGTCGCGCGGCCCATGGCCGCGCATGTCCCAGACGATGATCTTGTAGCGGTCCTTGAAGGCGGCGATCTGGCCGTCCCACATCCGGCAGGTGGCGCTGTAGCCGTGGCTGAGCAGCACGGCCGGACCGCTGCCATGAACTTCGTAGTGGATGCCGACCCCGTTCCTGTCCAGATGTGCCATGGTTTTCTCCCGTGCATTGTTGTTCCGGACGCTTGCCCATAAACTGGCATCCAGCGACGCATCGCAAAAGCCAACCAGGGCAGGGAACCATGACGCACCACGAAGCCTATGACCATATCGCCGTCAGCGAGGACGGTTTTGTCGCCACCATCGAGGTCCGCCGCGGCCCGAACAATTTCGTCGATACCGACATGGTGGGCGAGATCGCCGACGCGCTGGAAATCTACGACAAGGTGCCGGGCATCCGCGCCATCGTGCTGTGCGCCGAGGGCAAGCATTTCTGCGCCGGCGCCGATTTCGGCAGCCGCGGCCCGGATGGGGTGGCGCAAGTCACCAAGCGCGGGAGGCATCTTTACAAGGAAGCCCAGCGGCTTTGGAAGACATCCAAGCCGATCGTCGCCGCCGTGCATGGCGCGGCCGTCGGTGCCGGCGTCGGTCTGGCGGTCGCGGCCGATTTCCGGGTGACCTGCCCGGAGGCTCGGTTTTCCGTCAACTTCACCCGGCTGAACTACCACCCCGGTTTCGGGCTGACCGCGTCTTTGCCTCGTCTGATCGGGGACCAGAAGGCGGCGTTGCTGATGTACACGGGCCGTCGGATCACCGGCGAGGAAGCGGTGGAAATCGGTCTGGCCGATTACTGCGTGCCGTTGGATCAGGTGCGCGCGAAGGCGGTGGAACTGGCGACGGAAATCGCTGGGTCCGGTCCGCTGGCGATCCTGTCCACGCGCGAGACCATGCGCCGTGGTCTGGCGGAAGCCGTCGCCCGCGCGACCGAGCGGGAATATGAGGAGCAGGATTGGCTGCGCAACACGGCCGATTTCCGCGAAGGCACGAAGGCGATGGGGGAGCGGCGGTTGCCGAACTTCCAGGCGAAGTAGGGGCGGGTTAGGCAGGAGCGCTTGTGCCCAGGTGGCATAAGCGCTCCGGTCCGGTGCCGGCCACGGTGCGGCGGTTTCCCGTCGGGACCGGCGAGCGATATCCGGTAGGCATACGCCATATCGGTGCAACTTGAGGGGTTTATAACAACCGATCGAAACAATAACCGATTCGCCACCGTCCATCGTCAATGCCGAGCCTTGACCCGGCAACCCGCGCTGCGGCGGCAGGGGGCGGGTTGGGGGACCCAGTTCTGGCAACGACGAAGAGGGGGCGCCTATGGGTCATCTTTTCGGCCGGTTGTTATAGAATGGAGGTCCTCGGTGTCGGAAACCGCGAATCGCGATGATGTCCTGTCACGGTTTCGACGGGATCTTGATGCCGCCTATGGACCGCGCCTTGAGCGGGCCATTCTGTTTGGATCGCGCGCGCGTGGCGATGCGACCGCGGAATCGGATTTTGACGTTGCCGTCTTTCTTAATGAACCGGCGGAACTGTGGGACGAACTGGGACGTTTGTCGCATATCACGACCCGCATCCTTGATGAGACGGGTGCGCTGATTTCCGCCAGTCCGTTTCCGGCGGGCGCTTATCGCGAACGATCGCCGCTGATGCAGGAAATTCGCGCGGACGGCATTGATCTGTGACCCCGGAAGCGGAACGCTTCCTGGACAAGGCGCGACAGTGCCTGGCCGACGCTCAGACCTACCAACCGTTCGTTCCCAGGATCGCGGCGCGTGAGGCTTACCTGGCCGCGTTTCATGCCGCACAGGCGCTGGTTCATGATCGTACCGGCGCGGTTGCCAAGACCCACCGTGGCGTGCGCACCCAGTTTGCCTTGTTAACGAAAGACCAAGCCGGGCTCGATCCTCGCCTGCGCGAATTTCTCGGCCAGGCCTACGATCTCAAGTCTCGATCGGACTACGGCACGGGGGCGGAGGCCACTATTTCCGCCGAAACGGCTAGGGCCGCGATCGAGGCGGCGGACAGCTTTGTCGGGCAGATCGCAGCCTTGATCGGATAGCCCCGTCCTACCGCCCCTTCCGCGCCCGCTTCTCCACAAACGCGCCCATCAGACGCTTCGTCTCCTCCGTCCCATGGGCCGCGGCGACGGCGCGAATTCCCTGCTGAATCGCGTCCGAGATCGACATCCGTTCCCAATCCCGCATCAACTCCTTCTGCGCGCGGATCGCATTCGGACCGGCGGACAGGATCGCGTCGACCCAGTCCTCCACCGCCGCGTTCAGGTCCTCCGACGCCACCAGACGTTCCACCAGGCCACACGCGGCGGCTTCCTCGGCGTCTATATGGCGGCCGGTGAACACCAGTTCCCGCGTTTTGCCCCAGCCGATCAGTTGCGGCAGCAGGCACGCCTCCATGCCGGAGGGCAGGCCGAACAGCACCTCCGGCATGCCGAACTTCGCGGAGTCGACGGCGGCGCGCATGTCGCAGGCCGCGGCGATCTCCAGCCCAGCCCCGAAACAATACCCGTTCACCCGCGCGATCACCGGCACCGGCGCGCGCCGGATCGCCTCACACACACGATGCGTCAGGGATGGTCCCTCCGACGCGTCGTGCTGCACGAAGGTCGACATCTCCTTGATGTTCGCCCCGCCGATGAACGACCGGTCGCCGGCGCCGGTCAGCACGACCACGCGCAGGCGCGGATCGGTGGAAACGCGCTCAAACGCCTCCGCCAGTTCCCGCTTGCCGCCATTGCCGAGAGCATTGCGCTGTTCGGCATTGTTGACGGTGATGCGCGCGACCGTTCCGGCCTCCCCACGATCGTCGATCGTGACGAGGATGATGCTCACTTCGCCCGCCGCCGCAGCACCGCGTCGCGCACCAGCGGCATGCGGTCGTTGCCGAAATACATGTCATCCCCGCCCACGAAGATGGTGGGGGAGCCATAGCCGCCGCGGTCGATCAGTTCCTGCGTGTTGTTGCGCAGCTTGTCCTTCACCGGCTGCTGTTCGATACCCTCCAGTACCGTCTTCGGGTCGATCCCCGCCTTCTGGCAGATCTCGGTGATAACCGGAACCTGGGAGATGTCCTTGTCGTCGCCCCAATAGGCATCGAACGCGGCCATCATGAACGGCACAAGCTGGTCCGTCCCTTCCAACAGGCAGCACGCCCGCATCACCTTCACGGCGTTCACCGGGAACACGGTCGGGCGGTAATGCATGCGAATGCCCAGGAAACGCGCCCAGTCCTGCTGGTCCTTCTTGTTGTAAGCCTGCTTCGGCACCACCGGCTTCTCCCGCGAGTTATGCACGCTGGGATTGACCGCGTTGAACACGCCGCCGACCAGATGCGGGCGGAAGGCAATGCTGACACCGATCTCCTTCTCCAGTTCCCTCAGGCTGTGGACGGCGAAATAAGTCCACGGGCTGGAGCAATCAAAAAAGCATTCGACTTCGGCCATGGTTGGGCTCTCCTGTTTCGATTCAACGATTGGGTTGAACAACTTCTATATCAGCCGCCGTTCGGCCTACACGACGATAGGCCGTGCCGAGGCAAAAGATGGGCGCTCTAGACCGCCGGCACCGGGCGGGCGCGCTGATTGTACATGATTTTCGCGCGCCGCTCCTGCTCCTCCGCCGGCAGCTTGGTGATGTCTTCGGACAGGTTGGCGCCAACCGCCATGCCGCGCTGGACGGCGGGGCGGGCCCCGAGTTCTTCGAACCAACGCTTGAAGTATTTGAATTCTTCGATGTCCTGGCCCTGTGCGGCCCAGTTCACGGTCCACGGATAGCAGATCATGTCGGCGATGGTGTATTCGTCACCGGCCAGATACTTGCTCTGATGCAAGCGGTTGTTCAGCACACCATACATCCGGTTCACCTCATCGGTGAAGCGGCGCACCGCATAGGACTGGTCGCCCTGCTTGTCGCCGAGCCGGCGGAAATGGCCGCATTCGCCGCTTTTCGGACCCTGGTTGGCCATCTGCCAGATCAACCATTCCGTCACCGCGTATTTGCCGCGAACGTCGCGCGGATAGAAGCGGTCGCACTTCTCGGCCAGATACATCATGATCGCGCCGGATTCGAAGACGGAAATAGGCTCGCCGCCGCCAGCCGGCGCGTGATCCACCAGCACCGGCATCCGATGGTTCGGATTCATCTTCAGGAATTCGGGAGTGAACTGGTCGCCCCGCCCGATATTGCACGGGACAATGTTGTAGGGGATGCCGGCTTCTTCCAGCAGGATCGTCACTTTCTTGCCGTTCGGCGTCGGCCAGTAATGCAGGTCGATCATGGGGTGTTGTCTCCTGGGGAACGTCATTCTAGCGCATGGCGGGATCGGCTGCCACTGGCCGCCACTCTTCGGCGCCCGGGGCAAGGGCCGATGCGAAGGACCGGGTGCGAAGGACCAGGTGCGAAGGGTCGCCGCGAGGTGTCTTGGGGCGGCGACCCGCCCTTACCGGTTACCCGTCGGCACCTGGTTGAATGGCTTGTTCTTGTCCACACGGATGTCGGACGGCATGCCCAGCACCCGTTCGGCGATGATGTTGCGCAGGATTTCGTCCGACCCGCCCGCGATCCGCGCGCTTGGAGACGACAGCAGCGCGGACTGGAACATCGCATAGGCCTCGGCCAGGTCGTCATCCACCACCAGGCCCGCATTGCCCATCATATCCAGCCCGAAACTGGCGATGTCCTGCAATTTCGACGCATTCACCAGCTTGGCGATGGAATTCTCCGGCCCCGGGGTTTCGCCCTTCGACATGGCGGTCATGGTGCGAAACCGCGTGAATTTCAGACCCTGCGACCGCGCATACCATTCGGCGATCCGTTCGCGCACCGCACCGTTGCGGATCGCCGGCTCCCCGTCCACCATCACGGACCGGCTGAGCGCCACAAGATCGTCCACGTCAGGCCGAGCGACCTCCCCGACGGCGAGGCGTTCGTTCATCAGGGTGGTGATGGACACCTTCCACCCCTGCCCCACCCCGCCAAGACGTTGCGCATCCGGCACGCGCACATCGGTGAAGAACACCTCATTGAAATGGCGCGTGCCGGACATCTGGTGGATCGGCCGGATTTCGATGCCGGGGGACTTCATGTCGAGAAAGAAGAAGCTCAAACCTTCATGTTTCGGCACGTTGGGATCGGTGCGCACGACGATGATGCCGAAATCCGACAGATGCGCGCCGGACGTCCAGATCTTCTGCCCGTTGATGATCCAGTCGTCGCCATCGCGTTCGGCCCGGGTGCGCAATGCCGCCAGGTCGGACCCGCCGGCCGGCTCGCTGAACAACTGGCACCAGACTTCCTCACCGCGGAGCGCGGGACGCACGTAACGATCCAGTTGATCCGGCTTGGCATAGGCCATCATGGTCGGCATGCACATGCCGAGACCGATCTCGAACAGGCCACGCGGGACCGAGTAATCCTCCTCCTCCTGATTATAGATCACTTGCAGGATCGGCGACGCCTCCTTCCCGCCAAACTGCTTCGGCCA
>CAMBXJ010000172.1 GCA_945871455.1 Asaia bogorensis | reverse complement strand
GCCGGCGGCGCCGAACAGGATCCCGACGCCAAGATCGAAGCCGTCCAGCACGACGTAGAGCATGATCGCAACCCCGACCACACCCACCCAGAACAGCGCCAACAGGGATGCGTCCATCGCCGTTACTCCCCTGACCCGATACCGGGCGTGCGGACCATCGACCCGTCCATGGACCGTCGAGCCCATGACCTGACACGATCGCTCGGGTTGGTATCCACGCCCCGACCGGGCAATCGGACGACATGCGCCATTGCGGCCCGAAGATCCGCGTCGGGCGGACCGGCTTCACGCCCGCCGCCGAACCCGATTGTCCCAACCAGGCGCTGGTTCTGCGTCACGGCGCGCGGTCGTCGACCGAGGTGCCTTGAACCGCAACGGCCAAGGGGCGGCCCGGCGTGACACTGGCCCCGACAGCCGGATCGCTGCCCGGCCCGTCGCGCAACAAACGCCAGATGTAATACAGCCCGAAGCTGTAGATCACCGCGTAGACCAGCACGTAGCCCGCCAGGGAAACCGCCACCATCGCGCCGGTCAGCGACGGGGTGACGGCATCCTTGGTGCGCAACAGGCCATAGACCACCCAGGGCTGACGGCCGACCTCCGCGGTGAACCAACCGGCCAGCACGGCCACGAAACCGCTCGGGAACGACCAGAAGGCGATATGCAGGAACCAGCGCGATCGATTGAGCGTGCCACGCCAGTCCAGAACCACGCCGACCCAGGACACCGCCCACATCAGCAGGCCCAGGCCCACCATCAGGCGGAAGGTCAGGAACGGGATCAGGACGGGGGGGCGGTCCTCCGGCGGGAAGGTGGTCAGGCCTACCTCCTGGGAATCCCAGGTGCCGGACGCGATGAAACTGCCCAGTCTGGGGATGCTGATCTCGAACAGGTTGCGCTCGTTCGCCTCATCGGGGATGGCGAACAGCACCTCCCGCGCCGGTTGTTCGGTGTGCCAGCGGGCCTCGATGGCGGCGAATTTGGCGGGTTGGTATTTGTGCACGTAGTTGCCGGTTTCATGCCCGACCAGTATCTGGATCGGGATGATCGCGGCCACCAGAGCCAGCCCCCAACGCAGCATCACCCGCGATTCCGCATCCGATTGGCCGCGCAGCAGATGCCAGGCGCCGGTGGCCAGGATGCTCATCCCCGAGGTCAGGAACGCCGCCAGCAGCATATGCGGCCAGCGCACGGCGACGATCGGGCCGAACACGATCGTCGCCCAATCGGCCGGAATGATCTTGCCGTCGACGATGGCATGGCCCACCGGGACCTGCATCCAACTGTTGTTGCACATGATCCAGAACGAGGAGAACATCGTGCCCAGCGAAACCATGCAGCAGGCAAACAGGTAGAAGCGCGGTGAGACCTTGTCGCGTCCCAGCAGCATGACGCCGAAGAAGGTGGCTTCCAGCAGAAAGGCGGTGAAACCTTCGTAGCCCAGCAACGGCCCCATGATGGATCCGGTGCGTTCCGACAGTACGCTCCAGTTGGTGCCGATCTGGAACGCCATGACGATGCCGCTGACCACGCCCATGCCGAAGGACAGCGCGAAAATCTTCAGCCAGAAATCGAATACCCGGCGATACACCGGCCTGCCGGTGGCCAGTCGCATGGCCTCGATGGTGGCGAGCCACGCCGCGAGACCGATGGTGAAGGAGGGGAAGATGATGTGGAAACTGATAAGGAACGCGAATTGCACGCGTGACAGCAGGACCGGATCGAAGTCCATCGCCCCTCTCCTTCCTGGCCGTAAGCGCCCGCCTGCCGCGGCGGTCGGTCCCGCCCTTATGTCATGGCCCGCTCAGGAACGGAAACCCGGGGCACGGTGCCCCGAGGACGCAACCGAAGCCCGTCGTTAGGCGACCCGCAATATTAACTGCTCCATTTGGAGTTGGGCGCTGGTCTCTCCTCGTCATGGCGGGTGCAGACCCGCCATCCACGGCTTGCGGTGTTGATCTCAACAAAGCCGTGGATGGTGGGCCTGCGCCCACCATGATGGTTTGCTCAAAAGGGCGCCAACGGGAGCGATTACTTTAGCCCGTCGTTACTGCATGAACCAGCCGTGGGATACCACCATCGACTGCCCGGTCAGCGCATTGGTGCGCGCGGCGGCGAAATACAGCACGGCGTCGGCGACGTCGTCGGTGGTGGTGAACTCCCCGTCCACGGTTTCCTTCAGCATGACGTTGCGCACCACCTCTTCCTCGGTGATGCCGAACTCGGCCGCCTGCTCGGGGATCTGCTTTTGCACCAGCGGGGTCAGCACGAATCCGGGGCACACGACATTGGCGGTGACATTGTGTTCGGCGCCTTCCTTGGCCAGCACCTTGGCCAGGCCGATCAGCCCATGCTTGGCGGTCACGTAAGGGGCCTTCAGTTTCGAGGCCTCCTTCGAATGCACCGAGCCCATGTAGATCACGCGGCCATACTTGGCGGCATACATGTGCTTCAGGCAGGCGCGGGTGGTCAGGAAGGCCCCATCCAGGTGGATCGCCAGCATCAGCTTCCAGTCCTTCAACGAGAAGTCGACGATCGGCTTGACGATCTGGATGCCGGCATTGCTGACCAGAATGTCGACCTTGCCATATTTCGAAACCGTATCAGCGACGCCCTTATCCACCGCGTCCTCGTCGGTCACGTTCATCGCCACGGCGAACGCATCGGCGCCGGTGGCCTTGATCTCGGCGGCGGTCGCCTCGGCCGCGGCCAGATTGAGGTCGGCGATCACCGGAATGCCGCCTTCCGCCGCCAACCGCACGGCGATTTCCTTGCCGATACCGCTCGCGGCCCCGGTGATAATCCCCACTTTTCCGTCAAATCGCGCCATCATCGTTCTCCTTGCAGCAGCTTTGCGAACGCCGGGTTCAGGCGTCCCGCAGGTAGTCGAACACGACCTCTCCCAGCCCCAGGGTCAGGTCGGTAACGAAATGGCTGGCCGACACCACCTCCCGCACCGGCAGGCGCGCGACATCGCATTGCACGTGCTGAAAGAGCTGGATCGCCGCGGGACCTGACCAGGCGCCCTTCACCGTCACGTCCTGCGTGTAATAGCGCACCAGTTCGCAGATGCGCGGCGTGCAGTCCACATGCGGAATGATCTTGATCATGAAGTTGGGCTTGGCCAAGCTTTGCAGCAACGGCGGATGGTCCAGTTCCCGGTGTTTGTACCCCATGGTCGCCGACACGCACAGCACGGATCCGTAGTGCAGGGTGCAGACCAATGTTTCGTTTTCATGCGCGATTTTCGGCGTCGCCAGCTTCTTGGGAAACCCCCAGATTTCGCGCCCGCCGGCGATCGGGGAATTGTCGTCCAGATACATCGCATGCACATAACCGCCTTCCTGGACGGTCCCGTCGGCATCGCGAAAGCGGACCGGGATCACCTGCCAGGTTTCCGTGTAGTCGCCGAAGCCGGTGGAATCGGGCATCCGGATGAACTCGTAGTTCACCGTGTCGCCGATCACCTCCAACGGTTCCGGCACCAGCGCGCGCAGGATCTCCGGATCGGTCCGGTAACTGATGATTACGAATTCGCGATTGTAGAACTTGTAGGGGCCGCGCGGAAACGATGGGTTGTGCAACGGCATCGCAAAGGCATTCGCACGCACATCGGCCAGCTTCATCGCAATGGTCTCCGTAACGACGGCTTATCCGGGACAGCCGGACTATTCGCGTCCCTGATAGGCAAGGTCGAAGGTAAACACGCCGTCGGGGCTTTCCGGGCGGGCCAGCACTTCGGGATGCCGCAAGGTCCGCACCGCATCGTTGTAGCCGGCCGTCCAATGCTCCTCCATCGTTCGGCGGGAGAACTCAAAATCTTTCGAGGCACCCTCGTAAGCCCGGGCGTGGTAGATCAACTGGATGATGTTGAAGACCTTTTCATCGGCCTCGCTCGCCAGGATCTGGGCCTCCGGGGTTGCGTGCAGTTCCGCCGGCATGTCCTTCATCAGCTTCGCGTAGGCCCGTCGCAGGACCTGCTGGCGGCGAAATCCGTCCGTGGAGGCGCGGGTACGGCTGGAAAATCGGATCTCCTTCTGGCGAACATCGGCTTCATTCAGGTTCCGCGGCAAATCCCCGCGGGCGTTCCAGAGATCGATCTGAAAGGCCAGGGTATCGGCGCGTGGGCGGCTGCCGAGCACCCAATCCAGCGGCGTGTTGGAAACGATGCCGCCGTCCCAGTAGTGCTCTCCTTCGATCTCGGTCGCGGGGAAGCCGGGCGGCAGGGCCCCGCTGGCCATGATGTGCGCCGGGCGGATGGTGTGGGTGGTGCTGTCGAAATAGACGAAATTCCCGGTCCGCACGTTCACCGCGCCGACGCTGAACCGCATCGGGTGGGCGTTGATCCGGTCGAAATCGATCAACCGCTCCAGCAGCGCCGTCAGCGGGGTTACGTCGTAGAAACTCAGCGCTTCCGGCGACCCCGCGGGTTGCAGGAATGGCGGCGGAAACCGCGGCTTGAAGAAGTCCGGGACGCCGAACAGCAAGGTCCCGAAGGCGCGCGCCTGATTGATCACGATGCGATTCAGGTCGCCCTTGATCTCCCCATCCGACCACATGGCCGGGCCGATCGGCGATTCACTCACCGTCTCCCAGAACTTACGCAGTTTCGCCACGCGCTGTTCCGGCGGATTGCCCGCGATCAGCCCCGCGTTGATGGCGCCGATGGAAATCCCGGCGACCCAATCGGGCTCCAGATGCGCTTCGCTCAGCGCCTGATAGACCCCGCCCTGATAGGCGCCGAGCGCGCCGCCGCCTTGGAGGAGGAGGGCGATACGCTCGAAGGGAGGGCGGTCCAGCCCGAGATGGGTCTTACGTTTCGCCAACGGTCGGTGGGCCATGCGCGTCCGGACTCCCGTTCTGCCCCGAAGGCCCGGACCGACCCGGCCCTTCTTCGCAGATGCAGCATGACCTTGTGTCCACCCGCTCGGCCAGGTCAAGAGAATCCTTTGCAACCCCTCCGTGAAGCGGCAGCGCAGGGAACGCGCGTGGAATCCGCTACTCCATCACCCAGCCGCGGTCCTTTTTCAGCACCGGCACATGGGTCTGTTCGGCCCGTTGCGCGTCCGTCATGCCCAACCATATCTGCAAGCGTTCCAGCACCCGGCGCGTCGGCACGGCCAGGTCGAGCGCCATGGCCTCGCTCATGCCGAAGAAGCGCAAATTGTCCAATTCCCCGTCGCCGCCCAGTTCGCCCGAAACATGCTCCGCGCGGACGATCAGAAACCGCGCGTTGAAACGAATTGGGTTGGACGGCGGCGTGATGGCGCGGGCCAGATATTCCAACCCGTGCAGGCGCGCCGGATGCCCCAACGTGAGGCCGGTTTCCTCATGCAACTCCCGGGCGGCGGCGATGCCCAGGCCGTGCGCCAGATGCTGGTTGGCGGTTTTGCGCAGCAACCGCTCGGTCACCGGCGACAGCGGCGTTTCGCACGGCGCGGTCAGGTCCGCGGCGTCCACCCGCCCACCCGGAAACACCAGGCGGTTGGGCATGAATCGGTGCTTCGATCCGCGCATGCCCATCAGCATTTCGGGCTCACTGCCGCTGGTTCGCAGCACCAGCAGGCTGGCGGCGTGGCGGGCGCGGACGGTCCGGGGCCTCGGCGGTTCCGAATTGTCGACCAGGGTCGCGTGGTGGGCGTGGTCCTCAGGCAAGATCGAACCCCTTGGTCTTGAGGTAGGCACCGAATCCGAACCGCTCCGGCACCGACAATTGGCGCGCGACGTTCTCGCTCCAGCCCACGCCATCGCGTGGGGGGTAGACGTCGTTGTTCTTCAGGCCGCTGGCGGCCACCGGTTCGCGGGCGCGCCGGCGGTCATCATAGGCGGCAATGTCTTGCGGCAGGGCACTGTCGTCGTAGCGTTCGCGATGCACGACGACGGACGGGGGAAGGCGCATGGACACCGGGCGGCGGAACACCGGCCAGCCGACGGACAGACCGGCCACGGGGTAGACGCCGGATGGCAGGCCCAACAGCGGCGACACACGTTCGATATGACTGCGCACATAGCTGATGGGGCAGGTGCCGAGGCCGACGGCTTCCGCGGCGGCCATGAACTGCGCCATGGCGAGGCTGCAATCGACGGCCGTGTTGAGGAATGTGTCCATGTTGTTGTTGGCGTGCGCCATGTCGTGCATGTCGCACAGGCGCTGGCCGCGCCGCATGTCGCCGCACCAGACCAGGAACACCGGCGCGGTGGCGATCCAGTCCATGGTGCCGATCCAGTCGGCGATCTGCTTGATGCGCGGGGCATCCCGCATCACCACGACGGAATATTGCTGCAAATCCGATTTGGCGGGCGCTGATTGGGCGGCGGCCAGCAACGCATCCAGCAGCGAATCGGGAACCGGCTGTTCGGTGTAGCGGCGCACCACCCGCCGATCGAGCAGAGGTACGATCGCATCAGGCACTTCAGTACCCGGCAGGTCCATCCCGAACCGTGCCCGCAGCAAATCGCCTCCGTCCGCCATCCGATCCTCCCACGTGGTTGACCCCACCCTGATAGCCTTGCCGGAACCTGGCTCGGACGCAAGGTCGGGGGATGTAGACCGGATTCGGTGCGGTCAGGCTACCGGGTGATCAGGGCCTTCGGGAGGCCGGTTCAGGCGGAGGTCGCGGCCGATCGACGGCGGCGAGCGACCGCCAGCAGAC
This sequence comes from Asaia bogorensis, assembly GCA_945871455.1. GTDB lineage: Bacteria > Pseudomonadota > Alphaproteobacteria > Acetobacterales > Acetobacteraceae > Rhodopila. The sequence continues at coordinate 1,708 of CAMBXJ010000172.1, read as the reverse complement.
CCAAACCACTGCCGAGGACGGCGAGGCTCATGGGTTCCGGGGCGTCGATCGCGAAGTCCGCATTGAAAGCCTGGTCGGCTCCGCGGAACAGAATCGCGCAAACTCCGCCGGGCCCACCGAACGCGTTGGCGAAGGCGGTGCCGCAGCGCGCGCCCAGGACTTCGGTGTACAGGCCATCGATCATGGCGCCCAATGAAATGAAGGCATCACCGGCGACGGACCCGCCCGGGAGAAAGAACGTCGAAGCGCCTTCCCCGTTTGGATCGACGACGTAGGTCAACTGGAAGCCGTCGTCGAAATCGAAGTCGAACGACAGAGTGGCAAACGGGTTGGTGAAATCGTCTGAAAAGCCGCTGAATGACCCGATCAGGAAATTGCCGGTAAACGACACGCTGACGGCTGTGATTTCCGTAGGCTCCGGCACGCATCCGCAATCCGGGGGATAGAAGCCGAATATAACACCATCGCCGTTGGTATCGGCTCCCTCGAACGTCACGGTCAGCGACGCATTGTCGGTGAATCGGTCGATCGTGAACACGAACGCCGCGGAAGCCGGGCTGCCGGTCCAGGCGCCGGCGACGCAGATGCCCAGGGAGAGCAGCAACAGGGTCGAAAGACGCGTCATGGCCGACAGAACTCCCAGAAGGCCCCGGAAACAGAAGGCCCCGCGAACGGCGGGACCGGAAAATACGAACAGGCCGCATGCGATCGACGGGTCGCCGCGCCGATCAGCGATTGTCCAATAAATCAGCCAATGCCGCAATCGCGTTGTTGGAAATAATCTGGCTCTCGCGGCGTTAGTTGCTGCCTGGCCTTGTCGCCAACCTGACGAGTGCGCGCCAGACCGTCCGCAAACGCCCCATTAGAAGGCCAGAGAGACCACGCGGGCCACGAAGCCGGTGAAACCGGACACGGCAGATGGGCCATACGGCAACGGCGAACCCAGGCCGCCCGAAGCCCGCGGGGGGCCGGCGATCCGCAAGACCGGCATTGCTGTTCACTGTTCGGCACCCTTGCCGGAACGCCGCCTTCGCGCAAGGTTAGGCTCAACCTGGAGGGAACCGACCATGCCTGCACCGTACGCCACGCACCGCGCCCAGATCAAAGCGATCCTGCAATCCTGGGGCATGCCGGACGACAACGCGGACATTACCGCCGACATCCTGTCCTGGGCGGATCTGCACGGCGTGGACAGCCACGGCATGTCGATGATCCCCGGCTATGACGGCCTCCGCCGCTCGGGCCGAGCGAAGATGGACGCTCGGCCGAAGATCGTGCGCGAGTCGCCGGTTTCGGCGCTGGTCGATGCGGGTGGCGGGCTGGGCCATGTGCCGTCGCATTTCGCCATGAGCGTGGCGATCGAGAAGGCGAAGAAGACCGGGATGGCGATCGCGGCGGTCAACAATTCCGCGCATTTCGGCGCGACGGGATACTACACGCTGATGGCGGCGAAGGCGGGGCTGATCGGGATGGCCGGGACATCCGCGTCCGGCATTCAGGTGGCGCCGACCGGCGGCAAGCAGGCGCGCCTGGGCACCGATCCGTGGTCGTTCGCGGCGCCGTCCGCCGATGGCGTGCCGTTCCTGCTGGATATGGCCACGACCACGGTGGCGGCCGGGCGCATCCGCAACAAGGCGAACGAGGGTCTGCCGACTCCGGATGGCTGGGTGCTGGACAGCGAGGGCCAGCCGTCCAACGACCCGCTGGT
>CAMBXJ010000171.1 GCA_945871455.1 Asaia bogorensis | reverse complement strand
CGGCGGTGCCTGGTGGCCCGGACGGCGGCGGCACGGCCCGCCCGGTTTATACTCCGCGTCAAAATCCTCTCGGCGCGACATGATGCCCACACGCGGGGCGAGCTAACGTGAAGGGCTGAAATGGCCAAGCAAGACTATTATGCCACGCTGGGTGTGGCCCGTGACGCGGACGCCGAAGACCTGAAGAAGGCGTACCGCAAACTCGCCATGCAGTTTCACCCCGACCGCAATCCGGGGAACAAGGACGCCGAAGCGCGCTTCAAGGAGGTCAGCGAGGCCTACGAGATCCTCAAGGACGACCAGAAGCGCTCGGCCTACGACCGCTACGGCCACGCGGCGTTCGAGCAGGGCAATGGCGGCGGGCCGGGTGGGTTCGATTTCTCGGCGTCCGGCGACCTTGGCGGTATTTTCGACCAGATGTTCGGGGAGTTCATGGGACGCCGCGGCGGCGGCAACCGCCCCCGCACCGGCGCCGATATCCGTCAGGCGGCGGAAATCGACCTGACCGATGCCTTCGCCGGCACCAAGGTCAATTTGCGGGTGCCGACCCGGGTCAGTTGCGACGCGTGCACCGGCACAGGGTCGGAAGACAAGGCCCACGCCGCCGATACCTGCCAGACCTGCCAGGGCGCCGGCAAGGTGCGGGCGCAGCAGGGGTTCTTCCTGATCGAACGCACCTGCCCAACCTGCGGCGGGCAGGGCCGCGTGATCCGCAATCCCTGCCGCATTTGCCGCGGCGCGGGGACGGTGCAGCGCGAACGCAGCCTGCAAGTGGCGATCCCGCCGGGTGTGGAAGATGGCACACGGATCCGCCTGCAAGGCGAAGGCGAGGCCGGCGGCGCGGGTGCGCAACCCGGCGATCTGTACGTGCATATTGCGATCCGGCCGCACGAATTCTTCCAGCGCGAGGGCGCCAATATCCTGATGCGAGTGCCCCTGCGGATGCCCCAGGCGGCGCTTGGCGGCGACGTCGAAGTGCCGGTCGTCGATGGCACCAAGGCCAAGGTCAAGATCCCCCCAGGCACCCAGACCGGGGACCAGTTCCGGCTGCGCGGCAAGGGGTTCTCTGTGCTTCGCAGCGCCGCCCGTGGAGACATGTTCATCCAGGTCGCGGTTGAAACGCCGCAGAACCTGACGGCCCGCCAGCGGGAACTGCTGGAAATGTTCGAGGCGGAGTCGGAGAAGGACACCAAGGGCAGCCCGGAGAACGAAGGCTTCTTCGCCCGCGTCCGGGAATTCTTCGAGGGAGGCCGCACGTAAGCTGGCGTCCCGTTTCGTGTGCGCCCGGACGTCCCAAGCCGACTGAACGCTCAACTTGAGACTGAGTGTTTCGATCGCGAGATGTGCAACCCACTGGTCGCGATCGGAGCCTTATTCTGCCCGGCTTAAGTGTCTGTCCGGAAACATAGTGTGCCTTTTCAGTGGGCTACCATGAGGCGGCTGGCAGGCGCGGCCCCGAAAGCGATGCGGGGCCATCGATGAGGGGCTGCAACGCACCAAACGCCCATGGTAGTCCGCTAAAAAGGTGCATTATGTTTCCGGGCAGACACTAAGGCCGCCTGTATCGCCGGTTCGAAGCGATCACCCGCCCGGGACGGCTTTGCCATCCCATCCGTGCAGGAATCCCTCCAACACACCCAGGAACCCCGCGGGGTTGTCCGCATGCAGCCAATGCCCGGAGTTCTTTACTGTTACGAATCGGGAGGCTGGGAACAGGCCGCGAATGGCACCTCGATACTCGGAGCGAATGAAATCCGACCGATCCCCGGCGATGAACAGGGTCGGCGCCGCATAGGGGGGCGTGAACGGCGCGTCCCACCCTTCCAGGTCCGGCAGGGCAGCGGTGATCTCGTCCAGCCCGATGCGCCAGGATGGCCGCGGGCCGACGACCAGATTGCCCAGCAGAAACGCGCGCAAGGCAGGGTCCGGGATTGCCCCCGCCAGGGCCGCGTCCGCCCCCGCCCGCGTCAGCGGGGCCGAGAGCGGGATCGCCCGCAGCGCCGCCGCGATCGGGTGGTTGCGCGCGGGATAGACGACGGGCGCGATATCGGCGACGGCCAGTCTGGCGACCGCGTCCGGGCGCAGCAGCGCCGCCTGCATTGCGGTTTTGCCCCCCATCGAGTGGCCGATCACCGCGGCGGGCAGGGCGCCCATGGCGTCCATCGTCTCGATCACGTCGGCTGCCATGGTGGCGTAGCGCATGTCGGATGCGTGCCCGCTGGCGCCGTGGTTGCGCAGGTCCAGGGCCACGACCCGGAAGCGCTGCGCCAGGGCTCGCTGTACGGCACCAAGATTGCGGGCCATGCCGAACAATCCGTGCAGCAGGATGACGGGCGGGCCGCTGCCGGCCTCGATGGCGTTCAGGATCATCGTGATTGGGTGCGTTTCAGGGATCGCGCGGGTGTGCGTTTCATGGATCGCTCGGGGGTGCGTTTCATGGATCGCGCGAGGGTGCGTTTCATGGATCGTGCGAGGGTGCGTTTCATGGATCGTGCCGATGTGGTCTTTGCGAACATGCGCGTGCGTGCGTCGCCACCATATCGCGGCCTGGCATCTGATCCTCCACAAATGATCATCGCACCCGCTTCCCCGGCCACGCGGCGCAGACCACGCCCGCCATGATCAGCCCGGCTCCCAGCAACAAATCGGCGGTGAACCTCTCCCCCAGGAACAGGTTGGCCAGGATCAGACTGATCGCCGGCGTCGCCAGGAACCCGATCGAGGACACCATCGCGGGCAAACGCGCGGTTGCCTCCATCACGCCCCAGGTGCCGACGGGGCCGGCGATGAAGCCGATGAAACCCAATGCAAACCACGATATCGGCTGCGTCCCGAAACTGCCGTCCGGCGCATACAGCCACGCCAGCGGCACCAGCAGCGCGGATGCCACCAGAAAGCACCATGGCAGCAATTGCAACATGCTCAGGACCGGCGGTGCCAGCCGCGTCACGACGATCGCCACCGACCACGACAGCGCGGCACCCAACAGAAACAGATGCCCGACCACCACCGGCAAAGAGCCCCAGTCGATCGACCAGGGGCTCGCCAGCACCGCGATCCCCGCCAGCCCCAACCCGGCGGCGAGCCAGCGGCGGGCCGGGATCGCCTCATGCAGCACCAGTAGCGACAGCGGTACGATCCAGACCGTGGTGGTGTTGGCCAGGATCGCGGTGCGTCCGGCCGAAACCCACGCCACCGCCTCATGCGCCAGGGCGAAGTAGCCGGCTACCTGCAACAACCCGACCGCCAAAATCGCCGGCACATCCGCTCGACCTGGCATTCGGAAGCGCCCCACCACCCCCAGCAGCACCGCCGTTCCCAAACAGGACAGCCCCGCTCGGCCGGCCCCGAACCAGCTTGGGGTGGTGCCCGCGGCAATGGCCTGCTTGGTCAGCGGCCATGCGCTGGAAAAGAACAGGGTGGCGATAGCCAGCGCCAGAAGCCCGGTGGTCTGCGGGCTTAATCGTGGTCGAGCGGAGGACGGCTGGGTCGTATGGGTGGTTGTCGGGTCCGGGATCGACCCGTCGGTGGTCGATCCGTCCCCGGCCGATGCAACTAGGCCGACCGAGGCGACATGCTCGCGAGCACGAAAAGGCAGTGGCATGGACGTCCCTGCTGGCGAGAAGGCTCCCCCGTCCGGCCGGGGTGGTGGCATGCTGGCGGCAATCGCCGGCGATGGGAAGGGTCGGTCCGGGGACGGCCCGGGGGAAGGTTCAGCGCAGCAGCGGCAGGACGACGTCGCGGTAAAGGCGGATATGCGTCGGCTCCGGCCAGGCCAGAGCGGGGGTGGAGGCACGGTAGAGCGTCTCGGTGTCCGTCCAGGCCTGCTGAACCGCCGCGTTCGACGCCAGTTTCATGAAGAAGACGCCGGGTTCGGCTTTGAACGTCTCCGGTGCGGCCTGTTCGATGGCACCCAGCAGGATTAGCACTTCCTCGGGGATCAGCGGTGGGTGAGCGGGTGTGAACCAGGAGGCGGGCACGAGGCTGCGGCGGCAGAGGCGGCCGATCTGGTGCATCAGGCCGGCGACCCAGTCGGTGTCGGGCCGCTGCGCGCGGGTGCGTTCCGCCAGGTAGCGCATTCGGTTCTGGAACCGCTTGACCAGCCGGGGCGTCATGTTGCGCGCCAGCAGCAGGGGCTCGACGGCGTCCAGGGCACGGGCGAACTCGGGCGAGTCTCGCACCACGCTGTCCCGCCGGCGGGCGGCCGCGCCGACCAGCCACAGCGCCGAGACCGCCAGCAACACCAGCACCGGCCCCCACCACAGCCAGCGGCCCTCATGCGTCGCGATGGAACCGGAGAGCCTGCGGACTGGCAACTCGGTCGGCATCGGCTGGAACGGCCGAGCGGTCGGCGCCGTGGCGGGGATGGGGCCGGGCTCGGCGGCGGAGCGGGTTTCTGGTGTGCCGGCCGTGCGCGTGTCCGCTTGCTTCGACGGTGCCGCGGTCTGGGGCAGGGGGCCGGTCTGGATGGATTGCAGCCCGCCCAGCAGCATCAGCCCGGCGACGAGGGCCAGGACCATCACCTGGGCCACCTGCCACCCGGCGCGCAGCGTGGTTTGCAGGACTGGTAGCCAGTCCGGCCCGTCCTCGATGGGCGCTTCCAACGGGGGTTCCGAGTCGCTGCGGTCCGCGCCGAGCAGCCGGCGGAGACCGTCCTTTTCGAGGGAGGGGACGGCGACCTCCAGGTTGATCAGCTTTTCCAGATAGCGGCGGGCGAAGGCGCGCTGGCGATCCTTGGGGGAAATCTCCATGCCGGCGGGAAGGTCGAGTTCATCGTCGGGCAGGCCATCGACCAGCTTCTCGAACGCCTGTCCGACCGCGAACTCGACCTGCCTGCGGTCCATGCCTAGGACGATGATGCAGGACCCGGCGTTGACGCAGAAGCTGATGGCCTCCAGCACTTTCGCCACATCGTCCGGTTGGCAGCGATCGAGGTCGTCGATCAGCAGTACCAGGCCGGGGGAGCCTCGCCCGCGCAGCAGCCCCGCGACTTCGCCCAGGGCGACGCCGAAATGGTAGCGAAAGCCTAACTGGCCCTCGAAATCCGCCAGGCTGGCGCGCCGGGACAGGGTGGCGAGCAGCTTGGACGCGGCGGGCAGCGGTGCCACCTTTGCGCGCACCCACAGCAGAAAGGCCACTGCCGCGCCGGCGCCGCCGAGGCCGGCGATTGCGCGGGACGCCACCGGGCCGAACAGGTCCAGCGCCTTGGCGAGCGGATCCTTCAACTCAGCCAGCAGCAAGGAGCGGGCGGTGTCCATGCCGTCCGGTGCGCCGACATTCACGACAAGCAGCGCGATGCCGATGAACACCGCGGCGGCGAGCAGGTTCCACAGCAGGCGCTGGCTGCGCAGCACCAGCAGGCGCGCCCGGAAGGACAGGCCCGGCCAGGTGAACAACGGCGGGATCGCCTGGGCCCGGATGTTTTCGAACAGGGCGGCGAGGAGGTGCTGTTCCTCGCGGTGGTGCCAGGCGTTGAAGCGCACCGGGCGGCCGCCGTGTCGTGCGATGTCGTCTGCCAGCAGGTTCATCACCGAACTCTTGCCGCTGCCCCAGCGCCCGGTGATGGCGACGGTCAGCGGTGGCTCCGTGCTGGCATTGCGGAGGAAGCGCGACAGGCCGATGGCGAGCGGTTTGAAGCGCAGCGGATCCGGGTCGTTCCAGTCGATCGGCCGCTCGGGCGCTGCCTGGCTGGCGATGGAGCGCTGCAGGGCGGGTGGGCGCTGCCAGGCCATGATGTTGAGCAAACCGGCCAGCGGCAGGAGGAAACCGAACGCGAGATGCCAGGCGGGGGAGGGATGGTGTGGGATCGGGTGCCACGGGCCGGTGGCGGCGTTGGCGGTGTGCAGGGCGATCCAGCGTCCGTCCGCGTCGCGCGCGGCGGCCCAGGCTTTTGGGGGTGAGTCGGCGGCTTGTGGCTCGTGGACATGCAGGCCGGTGATGGTCGCGGTGGTGCCGGACGTCTGTGCGGTCCAGGTGTCGCCGTTGTCGGTGCTGGTCAGGATGGTGCCACCGGCGCCGGCGGCCCAAAGTTGGGTGCCCTGGCGGATGATGGCGTGCAGGTCCTGGTCGGCGGATTCCGGTGGGCGCTTGCCAGGGTTGGTTGCCTTGACCGAGGCGATGGCTTGCGGGGAGTCGGGCAGGGCGCGGGTGGCTTGCGGCTCGAAGCGCAGGATGGTGCCCTTGGCGCCGACGGCGACGACATGGTCTGGATCGATGCGCGTTGCGGCGTGCAGATCCTGGGGCACGGCGACGCGAAGTTCGGTGTGGGTTGTGAGGTCGGTGGACGCGCGCGACGGCGGCGCGGCGCGGTACGCAAGCCAGAGGGATTGGTCGGTCTCGGCGACCAGATCGGTGATGCGGGGGCGGCGTTCGCTGGGGCGCCAGATGCGGAAGGTCGCGTCGAAGGATGTGGTGACGATGTGGGTGCCGTCCGGGGTGTAGGCGGCGTCGATCACTGGCCCCGTGTGCCCCCGCAGAGTAGCGATCGGCTGCCCGGTCGCGGCATCCCAGATCCGGGCGGTTTGGTCCCCGGACGCGGTGACGATCCGGGTGCCGTCGGGGCTGTAAGTCGCGGCGAAGATAGCCCCGTCCGGGCCCTTTAGCAGGCCTATTCGACGCCCGTCGGTGGCGTCCCAGATCGCCGCGGTGCCATCGGCCGATGCTGTAACGATCTGTGTCCCGGTCGGGCTATAGGACGCCGCCCATACTGTGCTTTCATGGCCGACCAGAACCAAGAGCGACCGTCCGTCGGTGGCGTCCCATACCCGTGCTGACCTATCGTTTGACGCCGTCACAATGCGCTGACCGCCGGGACTGTAAGTCGCGTACGAGACCACGTCCCGATGTCCGGACAGGACGGCGATTTGTTGGCCGCTCGTGGCATCCCATATCAGCGCGGTCTGGTCCGAGAACGCGGTCACGATGCGCGTCCCGTCCGGGCTGTAGTTGGCGGAATAAACATCGTTCTCGTGGCCGGATATGCGGGCGACCTGCAACCCGCTTGCGGGGTCCCATATCCGCGCGGTCCGGTCCTCGGACGCGGTCACGATGCGCGTCCCGTCTGGATTGTACGCAGCGGAACCGACTTGCCCTTCGTGCCCAGACAAAATGCCGACCTGCCGTTGCTGTGTCAGGTCCCAAATCCGGGCGGTCTTGTCTGAGGGTGCAGTCACCGCATGCCGTCCGTCCGGGCTGATCGCGAGCCGGATCGTCTCAACCTGGTAGCCGGTCAGCACCGCCACCGAGGCGGCCGTGTCGTCGTCGCCGTAATTGCCGCCACCGCTGCCGCCGGACACCGTGGTCCCACCACTGCTGGTGTCCGGGTCGCCAGACGCGCCCCGCCCGCCAAGCGCCTGGGCGGCTCGGTTCTGCGCGGTGGTCTCCTGCGCTGTCGGCGGGCGGGCCGACGCCGGCGCATTCGACGCTGGCGGAGCGGAACCCGAGGCCAACTTCGGATCGCCCAGGTTCGGTGGGTCGGCCACCCGGTCCACGGCTGGTCGTTGCTGCTGCTGCTGTTGCTGTGCTCCAGGCACGGCCTGGGCTTGCTGACCGCGCTGGTCGGCAACCGGGCTGCCATTCTCATCGGTCGGGCCGGTCGACGGCGTCCCGGGCCGCCGGTTGACCACGGACGGAAACATTGGACGCCAGATGCCAGCAGGCATCTGCCGCTCGAACATCACCCCCGCCGTAGAAATCGCGATCGTGCGTTTCTGTTCCGATAAGACCACCAGCCGGTGCACCGGCACCGCGGTCAATGCCTCAACCGGAAACATCAGCAGCCCGCGATCGGCCCCATGCAGCAAACCCGGGCAGCCCCGATCGCCATCCCGACACAACTCCGCCGGCACGAACCCGCCTGAGGTGCCGCCCGGCCGCACCGGCATCTTCGCATAAAGCGCATCCGGCATCGGCGTCAGCCACCAGGACCAGAAGTCCGGCGGAGCCCACGGATCGGGCCGCGGTGCCTGAAACGCCGCGCCCCATACCAGACCCGCACAGACTATCAGAAACAGCACAGCCGACAGGATGCGAGCCAGCGGTCCGCGCAGGCGGCTCAGGCCCCCCGGTCGTGTCTCCGACGGTGTTTCGACCGCTTCAGCCATGAGGCTGGCACATGATCACCTGCCGAGGCCGGTTCGCCCATCGGCAACGATTGCCGTCGAGGAACGGGGAAAGACCGGCCTTCCCCCGCCCGCCGACACTACCCGCCGTAATACACGTTATCGCCCAGGTCCTTCATCTCCAGGATCGCCGCATCGGCGCGGCCTTCCGGGGCCTTCATCAAATGCGCTTCCGTGACCTCGGCCACGACGATGCTGTGGTCGCCCATTTCCAGCACTTCCTTGACCGAGCATTCCACCGC
>CAMBXJ010000170.1 GCA_945871455.1 Asaia bogorensis | reverse complement strand
CCGGTCGCCCGCCACACCTCCCACGCGCGCGCGATCCGCTGGCCGTCGGATGGATGCAACCGAGCCGCCGTGGCGGGATCGACCTTGGTCAGCCCGGCATGCAGGGCTTCCGGCCCCAGTTCGGCCAGCAACCGCCGAGCCTCGGCGCGTGCCTCCGGTCCAGGGTCCGGGATGTCGGCGATCCCGTCGGTCAAAGCGGCGAAATAGAGTCCGGTGCCGCCGGTCAGGATCGGCACCCGGCCCTCCTCCCGGGCCTGTTGCATGGCGGCAAGCGCTGCCTCCCGCCACCAGGCGACGCTGCCGGGGTCGGCGGCTGGGCGGATCCCGTAGAGCCGATGCGGCGCCTGAGCTTCCTCCTGGATCGACGGACGCGCGGTCAGCACGCGGAGTTCCCGGTACACCTGCATCGAATCCGCATTGACGATCGTCCCGCCCATCCGTTCGGCCAACGCCAAGGCCAGGGCGGATTTGCCGCTCGCGGTCGGGCCGGCAACGATCAGCGCCAACGGCAGGGTCGAGGGAGGCTGGCTCATTGGACTGGTCCGCATGGTCGGGGCGGCCAGTATAAGCCAGTCCATACGGCCAGCACCATGAATCCCCTTCACCCGCCGGCCGAAGCATGGGAAGCAGTCTCCATCATGAGCCACGTCCTGACCCTTATCGCCGACCGCAACGCCGTTTCCCTGACGGACGCGATGATCGCGCGTGTGCGCGACGCGATCGGCGGCGGCATCCCGGTGATCCTCGGCGCCGGAGAGGCCGCCGATATCGCCGTCCCGGTTCGCCCGAACCTCGATGCCGCGCGCCAGGCCCTGGATGGCGCCGCCGTCGATGTCATCGCCAGTGACGCGGCGACCCGCCGCAAGCGCCTGCTGATCGCCGACATGGACAGCACCATCATCACCGGCGAAACCCTGGACGAACTGGCCGATTTCGCCGGCCTGAAAGACAAGATCGCCGCCATCACCGCGCGCGCCATGAACGGCGAACTCGACTTCAAGGACGCGCTGCGCGAGCGCGTGGCGATGCTGAAAGGCCTGAACATCCAGGCCCTGGAGCAGACCTGGACCCGCATATCGCTGACCGGCGGCGCCCGCGAACTGGTGGCGACGATGCGGGCGAACGGAGCCTATACCGCCCTGGTTTCCGGCGGTTTCACCTTCTTCACCGGCCGCGTCGCCGCCGTGCTGGGCTTTGACATCCATCGGTCCAATCTGTTGCTGGACGATGGATCGGCGCTGACCGGCTTCGTCGCCGAACCGATCCTGGACCGGACCGCCAAGCTGGCCTCGCTGCGCGGGCTGTGCCGAGACAATGGTCTGGAGGTTTCCGCCAGTATCGCCGTCGGCGATGGGGCCAATGACCTCGACATGCTCCGTGCGGCCGGTCTCGGCGTGGCATTCCATGCCAAACCCATCGTCGCGGCCGAGGCCCAGGCCCGCGTCGACCATGCCGACCTGCGCGCCCTGCTGTTCGCCCAAGGGTACCGCGCGGTCGATTTCGTGACCGAATGAACACCGATCCGCCCATTGGCCCAACTGGCGGCTCCGCATCCCTGGTGCCGGAACTCGACGTCTTCGACCTCCCACGCAGCCGCCGCTTCTGGTGCGACCTGCTCGGCTTTTGCGTCGCCTATGAGCGTCCGGAGAACGGGTTCGCCTATCTGGAACGACCCGGAGGTGTTCAGGTCATGCTTAACCAGGTGAACGGCAACTGGGATACCGGACCGCTGGACCCACCGCTGGGACGGGGTATCAATTTCCAGATCGCGGTGGACCGGATCACCCCGATAGTCGCTGCCCTGGCCGCGGCCGGCTGGCCCCTGTTCCGCGCCCCGCATGATGCGTGGTATCGAGTTGGGCCGGTTGAGGTCGGCAACCGCCAGTTTCTGGTTCAGGACCCCGACGGATATCTGCTGCGGTTTTCCGAGGACCTGGGCCAGCGGCCCGCGCGCCCGCATGGACCGGAAACATGAGGCCACTGTCATCGACACCCTGATGAAAGACGTGACTCGCCGGCGATACGGCCAGACCGTTTTGCGCGACCGGGCGAACTGAGGTCATGTGGTCCCGTATCCTTCTCGGCCTTGGCCTCCTGCTCGCCGGCTGTGCCGATCTCGCCCCCGATGCTGGCGGGATCGCCGGCCACCCCTCCGCCGCCGCACGATTTGCCGAATTCGCCCCGTCCCCACCGCTGCTGCGCGCGTTCCTCTACCGCATGCCCAAGGGCGGAGACCTGCACAATCATCTCAGCGGCGCCGCCTATGCGGAGGCCAATATCCGGGTCGGCGCCGCGGCAGGTCTCTGCTTCGATCCGAAAACCACGACCATCGCCCGCCCACCCTGCGTCAACGGCACCCGCCCCCTGACCGACGCCGTCCGCGACGCGGCCCTGACGAAGACCCTGGTGAACGCCTGGTCGATGCGCGATTTCGTGCCGACCAGCGGCAACAGCGGTCACGACCATTTCTTCGCCACCTTCGGCCGGTTCAGCCGCGTGGCCGACCCGGCCAGCATGGCGGCGGAAGCCCTCGACCGGGCCGGCCGCCAGCGCATGCGCTATATTGAGCTGATGATCACGTTCCAGGGCGGTACCATCACGGACCTGGCCGGCAAGGTCCATGCGATCCGGCCGTACCGCCCGGACGATAAAGCGGGCTTCCAGGCGGCACTGATGGAGGCCGGATTGGCCACGATCGTGCGCCAGGCCGCCGCCGACGCCACCCGGGTGGAACAGCGCATGCGCGAACTCCAGGGGTGCGCCACGGCGCGTCCCTCGCCCGGATGCGGGGTCACCGTCCGTTGGTTGCAACAGGTCGCCCGCACCGCCCCGCAACCCAAGGTTTTCGCACAGACCTTGGCCGGCGCCCTGCTGCAAAAGGCGCACCCTCATGTCGTCGGCCTGAATTTCGTGGCACCCGAGGACGACCCCGTCGCACTGGCCGACTACACCGCGCAGATGCACATGATCGACCACGTCTACCGCGCCATTCCGGGCACCAAGGTGGCCTTGCATGCCGGCGAACTGACCCTCGGGCTGGTCCCGCCGGAGGATTTGCTGTTCCACATCCGCCAGGCCGTCGAACTGGGCCACGCCAGCCGGATCGGTCACGGCGTCGACATCATGTATGAGGAAGACGCCTTCGCCCTGCTGCGCGACATGGCCCGCCGCAAGGTCGCGGTGGAGATCAACCTGACCAGCAACGCTCAGATCCTGGGCGTGCAAGGCGCCGACCACCCGTTCCCGATCTATCGCGCCGCGGGCGTGCCGACCGTGATTTCCACCGACGACGAAGGGGTGGAGCGGGTGGACCGCACCCACGAACTGCAACGCGCGGTGACCACCTACCGCCTGAGCTGGGCCGATCTGGTCGGCCTGGAGCGCAACACGCTGGAATATGCCTTTGTTGCGGGGGACAGCCTGTGGGCCGATCCGGTCGGATGGCGCATGGTCGGGGCCTGTCAGGGCAGCCAACCCACCGCCGCTCCCTCCCCATCCTGCGCCGTGTTCCTCCTCGGCAGCGCAAAGGCCCGTCTGCAATGGGAATTGGAACGCGACCTGGCGCTGTTCGACCGCGAGGCCGCCGGCATGCGGCTCGGCCCGCCGTCGGGCGCGCCCTGACCCGACCGACCTGATCCGTCGGTTTCGCCTTTCGATAAAACTAAGGCTTGCGTGAAACCCGCGCCTCGGTTGGCATGGACAATCATGTCCGCCGATTCGCGGGGCGTGGCCGTTCCGCCACCGCAGGGTCAACCGATGAATCATAGCGCCAGGCAGACCGCTCTCCACCAACAACCGGACGCCACGCTGTCCGGAGAAGCGCTTTGGGTGCCCTTGTGCGAGGAGGCGGCCGCCTTCATCCCAGCGGACCGGGTCCCCGGCTTGCTGCGGGAGTGGCTGCCGAGCGGCGAGCGGCATGGGAGGGGTTCGGAGGAGGGGCGTCATCCGGGATTTGCGATCTTCCTGGCCAAGGAACTTGCACTCAGCATGCCGTCCCTGCTGGGCGTGACCGCGTTCGACCGGTTGGCCCGTGCCGGGGGGCGCCGCTCTCCCCAGGAAGCCGAGATGCTGACGGCCTTGCGCCGGTCCCGCTATCGGGTCCTGGGTCACGAACGCGGCCAGTGGATCGACCGGGTCACTGGAGAGCCGGTTCCGCTGGCCAGGCCGGTGCCGGACGAACTGATCGAAGGGATCGAATTCATCTGCCGGTTGGCACCGCTGGCGGACGGATCGATTGTGGTGGCGGGTTTTCCGGTCCCGCTGGATCGGGACGCCATGGAGGTCGTTGGCGGTTTCATGAAGCCCGGTGCACGCGGGTTGAGCAACCCGACCCGCTGCGCCGAGGCGGTCTTTCGCCACATCCTACGCAATGGCATGGACCCGGCGATCGTCCAGCGACTCGCGGTCAATTTCGATGCAACCGATGGATCGGCCAGCGGCCCGGCAAAATCCGGCGGCGGTCCCTTGGGCAGTCCCCCGGCCAAGCCCTTTGGCAACTCGCCTGGCAAGCCCTCTGCCCATCCCTCTGGACATCCCTCTGGCCAGCCCTTTGGGCATACGCCTGGCAATGCCTCGGCCAGGTCCTCCGGGAACGCGTCTGGCAATCCGCCTGGCGGTTCCGCCGGCAAACCCCGCCTTCTGCCATTCGAACCTCCGATGCAGCCGCTGGATATCTTCGCCGCCCGGTGGGCGGAGCGTGGCGGGGAACTGGACGAAGCCGACAAGGCGCGCGCCAGGGAGATGACCTCCCCGACGGCCCTGCTGACGGCCCTGGTGCATGGCACGGTGGCACGGGACGCCGAGCGGACCCGGCTGGCGGACACCTACGCGCGGATCGCCCTGGTCATGATCGAGACGATCGTGATCCGCGGCCTGCACGGCTCCGGCGGGCTGAGCCTGGATGGGCTGGCCGATTATCTGGCCGGAGAGGTCGCCCATCGCGGTCTGACGCCGCGGATCACGGCCCTGTTCCAGTCCCTTCGCGCCAGGGTGAAGCTGTCCGCCGGATCCAGCCGAACCAGCGACGGCGATCTGGACCGGCTGGTGACGCGGATACGGGGCCTGCGGGAAAAGACCGTCGAACAAGGCTGCACCGAGCAGGAAGCCCTGGCCGCGGCCGAGAAAGTCGCCGAACTGCTGGACAAATACGGCCTCAGCCTGAACGAACTCGACCTGCGCCGGCAGAGTTGCGAGGGCGTCGGGATCGAGACCGGGCGCAAGCGCCGCGGCCCGATCGACGATTGCATGACCACGATCGCCAGCTTCTTCGATTGCCGGGTGTGGGCGGAGACCTCTCTGAACGGCACCTTGCGCTATGTCTTCTTCGGCATGCCGGGCGATGTCCAGGCGGCGGTCTATCTGCACGACCTGATCGCGATGGCGTTCGAGACCGAGACTCAGTCATTCCAGGCCGGCTCGATCTACCGCGAAACGCTGTCCGGCCAACGCCGCACCGCCACCAACTCCTTCCAGATCGGCCTGTCGCGCGGGATCATCGCCAAGCTGACCGTCCTGTCGGAGGCAAGGACCGTCCGCCAGCAGGGTACGGGACGCGACCTGGTGCCGATCAAGGAATCGATCATCGAGACCGAGTTGGAAAAGCTGGGCCTGCAATTCCACCGCAGAGGCGGATCCAGCCGGCGATCCGTCCTGTCCGATGCCTTCAACGCCGGGAAGGAGGCCGGCGAGCGCTTCGATTACCGGCCGGGATTGGAGCAGGGCGGCGCGTAGGGTCTACCGGCGTTTTAGCCGACTTTAAGGACTCGTCCGGAAAGATCTGCGTCCATTGGGGCACGGACGCTCAACCCCGTCATGGTGGGCGGCGGCCCACCGTCCACGACGTTCTCTCGACCTGCACAGCAAGTCGTAGATGGCCGGCCTGCGCCGACCATGACGGAGAAAGGCCGGTCCGGCGCCCCAGCCGACTCGGCTGTTCCCGAACAAGCCCTAACTCCCGGGCGCCGAACCGGATTGCGGCGCCGGCTCGATCATCGCCGGACCACCGCGTTCGATCTTGAACACCGCCAGGCCGCGCCGCACCTGCCCATCCGGCAGCAAAGCCAGCCAGCCATCAACACCCTCAAATCCGGCCGGTTGGGTCAGGGCCGTCACCGGGTAGCCGGCCGGCCCAGCCAACACCCGCGCGATCGATGCCGCGTCGAACGCCAGATCCGCCAACGGCGGCGGAGGCACGTTGTACCGGGCGGTAAACGACTGCTCCAGTACCGCACGCAGCGCCGGATCCGGCACGGCATACCATGCTCCCTCCATCACGCCGGACCCGCTCGCCGGGGATGCCCAGAGCGCCGGGCCGATGATCTGCACCTGGGAGCGATCGACATCGTAATACGGCAACATCGCCGCCACGGCCTGCAGGTCGTCCCGCATGGTCGCCAGCAGCAATGTGTCGAACGGCGGCGGGCCGATGCGGCTGCGGGCCAGCTCCTGCGCGTGACGCCGGCCCTCCGCCGTGTTCAGCGCGCGGGCCGCCTTGATCTGCGCATCGATCGGACCGCGCCGACCGCCATAGCCCGAGAGATCCCGCACCGCCGTGTTGATCGCCCCCATCCCAGGCGCGTGCATGACGATGACCGGCGCCGGCAGACCCACCGAGCCGGTGGCCTGCACCAGGGCCGCCGCCATCGCCTGGCCGAAATCGTTGTCCGGCAGCAAGGCCGCCATCTGGCCTCGGCCTTGCGCCTGCGCCGCGACGACCAGCCGCTTCACCTGTTGCGCCGGCGAGACGCCCAGCGGCCAAACCCCCGACTGCCCCAGGGCCGACGCATTGGTAAAGGCCAGCACCGGGACCCCGGCTTCGCGCGCCAGCGGCGACACGGCGGCGGTTTCAGCCGAGGTCAGCGGACCCAGGATTAGCCCGGCGCCCCCGGCGATCGCCGCCCGCGCCGCCGCGGCCGCGCCATCCGGCGTGCCCTGAGTGTCGCGCGCATCCAAAGGCGGCCCCGCTTCCAGGGCGAGTTGCGCGGCTTGCAGCATCGGCTGCCCTCGATCCGCCAGGGGGCCGCTCAACGGCAGCAGAATCGCGACCTTGGTTCCGGTCGAATGGGCGATCGGCGCCGGGCCGCGCATGGTCGGGGCGCTGCGTGGTTGGTTGTCTCGACCGGATGGTCCAGACTGCGGCGCGCACCCGCCTAAAATCCCGGCCAGCAGACCGATCGACAGCAGCGCGGCCGCGACGTTGGGGCGACGTAATACCGACCGGCCGAAACAATGACCCGTAGGCGTCGTGCCCTTATCGCCATTGCCGGACTTGGTCCCCCAACCCGCCCCCCGCCGTCGAAGCGCGGGTTGCCCGGTCAGGGACGGCAATGACGGTGCGGTGCGCGGTGCATCGGCCATCGCGCCAAAGAGTGTGCCGAGAAGGAGTTCCCATGTCCGACGACCCATCCGTCCCGTCTCCCGATGACCGGCGGGACGGCCAGTCCGGCCCACCGCCAGGACTTGTGCTGGTTTCCACGCCAATCGGCAACCTTGGCGATATGACCGCGCGTGCCGCGGAAACCCTGCGCGCCGCCGACCTGATCCTGTGCGAGGACACCCGCCACACCGCCCGCCTGCTGTCGGCGATCGGCGTGTCCACCCGCACCCAGCCGCTGCATGAGCACAACGAAGACGCCCGCATCCCCGCGATCCTGGCCATGCTGCGCCAGGGCAAGCGCATCGCCCTGGTGTCCGACGCCGGCACCCCCTTGGTGTCCGACCCCGGCTATCGTCTGGTCCGCGCCGCGATCGCCGAGGCCCTGCCGGTCAGCGCCGTTCCCGGTGCCAATGCCGCCGTGACCGCGCTGATCCTGTCCGGTCTGCCGCCGCTGCCGTTCCTGTTCCTGGGTTTTCCCCCGCCTCGGTCCGCCGCGCGTCGGGCCGCGTTCGGAAGCCTGCGCGCCGCCGAACGGGCCGGCCTGGCGGCGACCCTGATCTGGCATGAGGCACCGCATCGGCTGGCGGAAACCCTGGTCGACATGCTGGACGCGTTCGGCGATCGCGGCGCGGACCAGACGATAGCCGGGGTCGGACACCAACGGGGTGCCGGCGTCGGACACCAGGGCGATGCGCTTGCCCTGGCGCAGCATGGACAGGATCGCGGGGATGCGGGCGTCCTCGTTATGCTCGTGCAGCGGTTGGGTGCGGGTGGACACGCCGATCGCCGACAGCAGGCGGGCGGTATGGCGGGTGTCCTCGCACAGGATCAGGTCGGCGGCGCGCAGGGTTTCAGCGGCGCGCGCGGTCATATCGCCAAGGTTGCCGATTGGCGTGGAAACCAGCACAAGTCCGGGCGGCGGGCCGGACTGGCCGTCCCGCCGGTCATCGGGAGACGGGACGGATGGGTCGTCGGACATGGGAACTCCTTCTCGGCAC
>CAMBXJ010000169.1 GCA_945871455.1 Asaia bogorensis | reverse complement strand
CCAAGAACCAAGCGTGCCACGGCGCCCGCGGCGACTCGCATGGCGGTCTCCCGGGCCGAGGATCGCCCGCCGCCACGATAGTCGCGGATGCCGTATTTCAGCTCATAGGTCAGATCCGCGTGGCCGGGGCGGAACTGCGCGGCAATGGTGGAATAGTCGCGAGACCGCTGATCGACATTGTCGATGATCATGGCGATCGGCGTACCGGTGGTCATCCCGTCGAACACGCCGGACAGGATGCGAATCTCGTACGGTTCCTGGCGTTGGGTGGTGAACTTCGACTGGCCGGGTCGGCGCCGGTCGAGCCAGGGCTGGATATCGGCCTCGGTCAGCGGCAGGCGCGGCGGGCACCCATCGACGACGCAGCCGATGGCGGGTCCGTGGCTCTCGCCCCACGTGGTGAAGCGGAACAGATGGCCGAAGCTGTTATGGCTCATTGGATCGGCCTGCGTTGCCGGTTAGGCCGTCGCCCGTGGGCAACCGGTCCATTGGGGCGGTTCCGTCGTTCATGCGTTGACCCGCCCTGCCTCAGGGCTCGACGATCGCGATGTCCGGCGCTTCCGGGTTCTTCATGCCGACGACGTGGTAGCCGCAATCGACATGATGCACCTCCCCGGTCACGCCGGATGCCAGGTCGGACAACAAGTAAAGGCCGGCGCCGCCCACCTCCTCGATCGTCACGTTGCGCTGCATCGGCGAATTGAGCTGGTTCCACCGCAGGATATAGCGGAAATCGCCGATTCCCGAAGCCGCGAGTGTCTTGATGGGGCCGGCGCTGATGCCGTTCACGCGAATCCCGTCGCCGCCAAGGTCGGCCGCGAGGTAGCGCACTGACGCTTCCAACGCGGCTTTCGCGACCCCCATGATGTTGTAATGCGGCACCCAGCGTTCCGCGCCAAGATAGGTCAGGGTCAGCAGGCTGCCGCCGGGACGCATCATCGGCACCGCGCGTTGGCAAACGGCGGTGAAAGAATAGCAAGATATGTCAAGTGCTTGCAGGAACGCGGCACGGGGCGTGTCCAGATACCGGCCGCGCAGATAGGCCTTGTCCGCGAAACCGATCGCATGGACCAGGAAGTCCAGCCCGTCCCACCGTTCCCGCAGCGCCTGGAAGGCGGCATCGATGCTGGCCTCGTCGCCGACATCGCATGGCAACACCAGATCGGACCCGACCGAGGCCGCCAGCGGGCGCACCCGCCGCTCCAGCGAATCGCCCAGAAAGGTGAAGGCCAGTTCGGCACCCTGCGCGGCGCAGGCTTCGGCAATGCCCCAACCGAGGGAGCGATCGTTCGCGACTCCCATGATCAGGCCTCGCTTGCCTTGCATCAGCGAGCCTTTGACCGGGAGAGCGGCGGGGGCACTGGCGGCCATGATAATCCTCTGAATCGCTGTAGCGGGCGATGTCCACTGCATCCAGGTGGTGGCACAGGCAGACAGGTGGGGGCAAGAGGCTGTCTCACGCCAAGTCCGGCGATCGGGACACCGGCGCGCGATCCCACCGCGCGCGCGGGGTTTCACCGGTGGCGTCCGACCGCTGTCCTTTGCGAGTCCGCCCCGACGCGGCTATGTGAGCGGTGCGCCCCCAGGCGGGCTCCCAGGCAAGCCTTCCAAGGCAGGCCCCCAGCAAGCGAGTTGATCATCCCAATGTCCGACCCAGCACGCATCCCAGCCGATCCCTTCGGCCAGTTCACGCAGTGGATGGCGGACGCCGAAGCCAGCGAGCCGTCCGATGCCAATGCGATGACGGTGGTGACCGTGGACGCCGACGGCCGACCCTCGGCGCGCATCCTGCTGCTGAAAGGCGCCGACAGCGGCGGTTTCGTCTTCTACACCAACAAACAGAGCCGCAAGGCGGGCGATCTTACGGTCAATGCGCATACCGCGCTGTTGTTCCATTGGAAATCGCTGGCCCGGCAGGTGAGAATCGAAGGCACCGTCACCGATGCGACCGAGGCCGAGGCCGATGCCTATTTCGCCAGCCGCCATCGGATTTCGCGCCTGGGGGCCTGGGCCTCGGACCAGTCCCGCCCCCTGCCCGAGCGCGGCCTGCTGGAACGCAGGCTGGCCGAATTCGAGGCACGCTATCCAGGCCCGGACGTGCCTCGGCCGCCGCATTGGTCCGGCTATCGGGTGACGCCATATCATTTCGAGTTCTGGCAGGACATGCCCTATCGCTTGCACGATCGAACCATCTACGACCGGCGGCCGGACGGCACCTGGTCCACGGGCAAATTGTTCCCGTGACCCGGTGAGCATCCCAGCCGAACAAACGGAGGCCGCGGCGTTCCTGCACCAACTCGCAGGCGCCGATCCGATCGAGACCCATATCTCGCTGGTCTATGTCGGCGCGGACACAGTCTGGAAGCTGAAGAAGGCGGTGCGCCTGTCGTTCCTGGATTTCACCCGGCTGGACGACCGTCTTCATTTCATCGAACGCGAGCTTGCCCTGAATCAGGCCGCCGCCCCCGGGCTGTATCGGGACGTGGCGTCGATCCGACGCACCCCCGACGGCGGCCTGACATTGGACGGTCCGGACCATTTCCCCGTGGTGGATTGGGTGCTGCGGATGTCGCCAATCCAGATCGGCGACTTTCTGCCGGACGTGGCCGCGCGGGGGCGGCTGGATCCGCCATTGCTGGATGCCCTTGGCGACGCGATCGCCGTCTACCATGCCGCCCTTCCGCCACTGTTCGGCGTGCTGCCCGATATGCGGCTGACCGTTATCGGCAATGCCCGCGCCGCCCGCGATACCGACCTGCCCGCCGAGACCATCGGCCAATGGGAAGCGGCGGTATCGGCGGCACTGGACCGGCTGACGGGCTGGGATACCGCGCGGTCCGCCGCCGGGTTCGTCCGCCGCGGCCACGGCGACCTGCATCTGGGCAATCTCTGCCTGTGGCAGGGGCGCCCGGTCCCGTTCGACGCACTGGAATTCGATGAGCGCCTGGCCACCACCGATATCGGCTACGACCTGGCGTTCCTGCTCATGGATCTCGACGTTCGGGTCGCCCGGTCGGCCGCCAATCGGGTGCTGAACCGGTATATCGCGCGAACGGCCGATGTCGGCCTGGTGCGCGGGCTGCCGGTGTTTCTATCGATGCGCGCCCTGATCCGCGCGCACGTGGACGCGCGAGCCGGTCATTCCGACTCCGCTGCCCGCTACCTGGCCGCGTCCCTGGCCTATCTGTCGCCGCCTTCCCCGATCGTGGTCGCGGTCGGCGGATTGCCCGGCGCCGGAAAATCGACGCTGGCCCGCCTGCTGGCGCCGGACCTGGGCGGCGCACCCGGGGCGCTGATCATCCGCAGCGACGAAATCCGCAAGCGCCAGGCCGGGGTTCCACCGGAACAGCGATTGCCGCCGTCCGCCTACGCCCCGGACGCGAGTCGCTCGGTCTTCGCTGAATTGGCCGAGATGGTCGCAACGGCCGCGAGCGCGGGCCACGCCGTCATCGCCGATGCAACCTTCATGGACCCTGGGCACCGGTCGATGGTCGCGGCGGCGGCTCGCCTTGCCGGCGCGCCGTTCGTTGGCTTGTGGCTGGAAGCGCCGTTGGCCGAACTGGAACGCCGCGTCGCCGCCCGCGTCGGGGATGCGTCGGACGCCACGGTCGACGTGGTGCGATCGGCGGCGCGCCGAGACCCTGGGCCAACCGTCTGGCGTGGGCCCGACCCGCATGGGACCGCCCCGCATGGGACCAACTCGCATGGGACCGGCTCGCATGGGACGGGCTGGCACAAGATCGATGCCACCGACATGATGGCCGCCCGGGACTTGGCAACCGCCACCCTGTGGCCCCATGTTGTGTTGTGCGAGGAACGCAAACCTGAGTTGCACAACAAGGCACCCTTCGAGAGGAGCTGACCATGGCCATACGAAAGCTGCTGCTCCCCCTGACCGGCACCGCCGCCGGCGAGGCCGCGATGACCACCGCGCTGATGATCGCGCGACGCTGGAACGCACATGTCACCGCCCTTCATGTGCGGGTCGACAGCCGCGACGTGGCGCCTCTGGCCGGTGAGGGCCTGTCCGGCGCGATGATCGAAGAGATGATGTCGGCGACCGAAAAGGAGAGCAGCGATCGGGCCCACGCCGTCCGGTCGATGTTCGAACGTTTCGTCTCCAGTCAGAATATCGCGGTCGCCGAGGCGCGGTTCGGTCTGGATCATGCCACGGCGAGTTTCGCCGCCGTTACCGGGCGCGAGGAAGACATCGTCGCCCAACAGGCCCGCCTGGCGGACCTGACCGTGGTCCCGCATCCGGATGCCGGAGAGGACGTATCGTCCTCCGACGCTTTGCACGCCGTGCTGTTCGATTCGGGCAGGCCGGTCCTGGTCGCCCCGCAGGTGACGCCGACCAGCATCGGCAGCCGTGTGTGCCTTGCCTGGAACGGCACCGCTGAATCGGCATCCTCCGTGCTGGCCGCCATGCCGTGGATGCAACATGCCGATGGCGTGCGCATTCTGTCCGCGGAAGGCTACCAGCGGCGCGGTCCCGGCGCCCCCGACCTGGCGTCCTACCTGTCGCTGCATGGCGTCAACGCGGACATCGTGATGTTCCGCTCCGTCGGCGGCAGCGTCGGCGGCGGTCTGCTCGCGGCGGCGAAGGATTTTGGCTGCGATCTGCTGTCGATGGGGGCCTACTCGCACTCCCGCCTGCGGCAGTTGATCCTGGGCGGTGTGACACGGCATGTGCTGGAGAACGCGACCCTGCCGGTGATGATGAACCGCTGACGAACCCGATCCGGCCGACGCGGCGTAAAGGCCGGGCCGGTTGGGGTCCGGCGCATTTTGTCGGTATGACGCAGCGTGCCGCATACCGGCAATGCCGTGGGCGGATGTCGCAGCGTGTGGGAGGTCCGTTGCCGCCGAGGCGGCCGGTGGCGGACTTCCGCGGTTGAAACCTTGGATCACAGTGACCTGGCAGCGTCGCTTTGGCGTGCATGTGTCAATGATTTCTAAACCTATGCGGGACTATACGAAGGGCCTTCCATCAGGAATACCTTCGGATGTCCCCCGTGCCATATCTCGTTGCGTTGGCCCCGGCGATCCTGCTGATCGGCTTGCTGTTTACGCGTCTGGCGTTGCGTCGGTCGTCGCCTTCCCGGGCGCCAGACGATAGGCCCGCCATGCGGGAACCGCCACCATATGCAAGGTCGATCACACCACCCGGATCAACGGGCACCGTCGACATTGAAGCCGAACTCCGCGCCATTATCGGGCGGCTGGAGCCGACGGCGCGCGCCAACCTGACGAATCTGCGTTACGCATTCCGCCAGGCGGGTTTGGCGCGGGTGGATGCGGCTGTTTTGCATGACGTCCTGACAACGGTCGTGGCAACCGCCATGCGCTCCCGCTACGGCGGTCAGGTCCTCCTGACCGCCCGCCCGCTGGGCCGCTGGATCGAGATCGCGGTGACCGATGATGGACCCATTCGGCGCCATGCAACCCACCACGGGCAACTTGACGATGCGCGCATGGAGGCCGCATCTCACGGATGGCTCTTTACGGCCAATATCCAGCCCGACTTCGGCACGACCGTATCCATCCGTCTGCCCGCCGCGGAAACCAGCTTGCAGTTGGAAAAGACGATAACAGCGCGCCGGCACGACAACCGAACCGGCGAACTGGTGGTGGCCCGGGACTGACCCGACCGCGTGTCCTGGCCGAACCGGTCCGGATCGGGGTAAAGTGGCGTCCCACGATCCCGACAGGCAGGCTACCGATGGACGACGCCCGCGCACGCAACCCGCTTTTTGGCCCCAATCGCTTCAAGTTGGGCATATTCAGTGCCAATTGCGATGGTGGGCTGACCATGAGCCTGGTCCCCGAACGCTGGAAGGCGAACTGGGACGATATCGTCGCGATGTCGCAACTCGCCGACGACGCCGGGATCGAGTTCATCCTGCCAGTTGCCAAGTGGCGCGGCTATCAAGGCAAAGCCAATGTCTATGGCAAGTCCTATGAGACATTGACGCATGGCGCGGCCCTGGGCGCTCTGACCAAGCGGATTGCGATTTTCTCCACCGTGCATGTGCCGCTGATCACGCCGGCGTTCGGCGCCAAGGCGATCGCCACCATCGACCATGTCAGTCACGGGCGGGCCGGCCTGAACATCGTATGCGGCTGGAACCAGGACGAATTCGACCTGCACGGCGTTTCGATCGACCCGGAGACCCGCTACGATCACGGGCTGGAATGGTTCCAGGTCTGGTCGAAACTGCTGCAAGGCGGCCCGGAATTCGACTGGGATGGCACGTTCTTCAAGCTGAAGCGACTCAGCACCGACCCGGTGTCGATCCAACGCCCGTGGCCGCCGGTGATGTCGGCGGGATTCTCCCCCCGCGGTCGCGATTTCGCGGCCCGGGCCGCGGACGTGCTGTTCCTGAACGTGACCGAACTGGACCAGGTGCCGGCGCTTCTGGCCAATGTGGCAGACCATATGGGGCGGCATAACCGGACGATTTCGGTGTTCACGATGGGCCATGTGGTGTGCCGTCCAACCCGACGGGAGGCGGAGGACTATTTCCACTATTTTGCCGAGGAAATGGCCGACGTCGACGGACAGGCCTATTACCGGCGCAACCGGGGCGCCACGGTCCCGGACGGCGCGGCGCAGATCGCGCGACCGTTCCAGAACCGATTCACCCGCGGCAGCACGAATCGCTATGATGGAGCCTATCCGGGATCGTACCCGTTCGTCGGCTCCCCCGACGATGTGGCCGAGGAAATGGCCCGCATGAGTGCCACGGGCCTGGCCGGGTGCACGGTCGCCTTCGTCGATTACCTGAAGGAAATCCCCTATTTCGTGCAGGAAGTGCTGCCCCGGCTGGAACGGCTGGGGCTGCGCCAGCCTGGGTTATAGGGACTCGATCTCCATCGGAAACGGCGCATCCGGATCGTCCAGCTTCAACAGATGATAGACGTTGAAACGATAGGCCGGCCCGAGTGACACTTCCGGGGGCGTGAACGGAAACGCCAGGTTGCCGGCGGTCGATAGCCGCCCCTGATAGCCGTAATGCAGCAGATACTGCTTGCAGGTACGCACGACTTCCGACGCGCGTTCCCGGGTGGGGGCGATGCATTCGCCCATGATGAAGACCTCTCCGGGCGGCGCTTCGTTCTCCGGCACCACCATGCGCACGCCGTCGACACCGTAGACACGGAACCGCAGGGTGTAGTCTTCCGGCTGGTCCTCACAGACCAGGTCGCGCACCAGGTCGGACAGCTTGGACACAATGTCCTTGGATTGCGCGATGAAGCGCGGGTCTGCGGCCCCGGCCAGCAGGACCGCGCGTTCGCCGATCTTGATGGCGCCTTCCATCTTGATGGTGGGCTGCGTGGTGTCGTGCCACACCGCGCCGCTGACCCGGGCGCGCCGGTCGTCCACCGCCACGTAGCTGGCATTCGACAGATCCAGCGCGCCTTCCGGTTCGTGCACGATGAACGGGTCGGATTGTTCGTACATGCTATGCGCGGCGACCGAGGTCGGGGTCGCGCGCCGGTCCGGATTCATGCTCTCCAAGATGAACCCTTCGTCGTCCAATTCGGCCAGAATCGCATCGCGCCCGCCGGGGACGCAGCACAGTGACGCGCATTCGATGATCTTTGCCATGTGCACGCTGAGGCCGGTCGGGAAGCCCAGCATCGTCGGCAGCGACGCAAAGATCGCCGTGTCGCAGGCGCGTCCCGCGATGATGACATCCACATCGGCGGCCAATGCTCGCCGGAAACTGCTCATGCCCATCTGGCCGACGATATTGGCGGCATTGACGATGTCGTCGTCGGTCAGCGGCGGCATGTCGTCCAGGCCGATGATGCGCCCGGCTTTGGATGCTTCCAGCAGCATCGGGCGCGGCATGTCGGCGCGGATCACGGCCATGCGGAAGGACAACCCGTCCGCGCGGGCGATATCGCGCATCATCGCGACCGTCGCATCCAGATGCGACGCGGCGCCGGCGGACCCGGCCGAACCGATGACCAACGGGATATCCAGCGATCGTGCGCCATGCAGCACTTTGCGCAGGTCCCGGCGCGTGGCCTCGGGCGAGGTCGCCATTTCCCCCTTGCCCAGATAGGTGGGGCCAATGTCGATGGATCCCATGTCGCAGCCGATCAGGTCCGGCTTGCGGGCCAGACCGGCATTGAAGGCCGGGGTCGGGATGCCGTAGCCCAACTGGCCCGAGGCGCCCAGAAACCGCATTGGACGGCGGTTGCGGCGGATTTCCGCCAGGATGCGGCCGGAGGCGCTCATATCTCGATCCCCAGAGCCACTTGCAAAACTCGACGCCAATCATGCGCGAAATTCTGTCAGTCATAACAATCATAGATAGAATTCGGGCGATTGCGCCTGATTTTCATCCTCGGAGGCGACGTGCGACCGTTTTCGTCCGAGACGGGCAAATAGGAAGCGTC
>CAMBXJ010000168.1 GCA_945871455.1 Asaia bogorensis | reverse complement strand
TCCAGGGCAACCAACAGGGTCGATAGGGCCAGACCCCTGGATTGCTTCGCTGCGCTCGCAATGACAAAGGTCACCCATAGGTCAGTGGTTGGGGTGGTTGGTATAAGACCAACCGGCTGAACAACGCCTCACAGGCCCTTGCTGCCCGTCATCGCCGGACCTGATCTGCCAACCAACCCCATACCGTTGCAGCGCGGGTTGGCGGGTCGAGCGCGGCAATGATGGCGGCGGTCATGCTACTGATTCCAACCGCCGTATGAAGTCCCGCAAGGCCGGCGCCCATTTCTCGGCGTCCGCGCCCGATGCCAGGTGCCCGTGATCGCTGTCCAGGGGGAAGTAGGTGGCGTCCACCCCGGCGGCGCGCAGTCCGTCGATCACGCCGGGCGCCAGGGAAGGCGGAAACAGCGCATCCGTGCGCGACAGAACATACAGCACCGGCACTCGGATTTTCTGGTAATCCTTGGTGATGTCGTAGGTCTCCATCGCCCGCCCCAGAATGAACAGGGAGTTCGCGTCGAATACGTCAGCCCAGGCGGCGGCGATCCGGCGCAGTTCGGCGTTTCGGGCGGACTCGTCGGGAAACTGGGCTGCCAGGCTGTCCGCCATGCCATAGCGGGTCAGGGTATCGACCCGCAGATTGGTCATCGTCTCCTTGACGCCGCCGTTGTCATAGTAATCGCCATGATTGAAATTCGGATCCGGGCCGAACCACTTCATCAATCCCGCGACCCGATCCGATGTCGGCGGCAATGGAGACGTGACCACCGGCACGATCCCATCCATGAAGTCGGGGAAGGTCACGCCCCATTGGAACGCCTGGAACCCGCCATAGGACGGGCCGACCACCGCGCGCAGATGCGCCACCCCGAGATGTTCCAGAAGTCGGTGCTGTGCCGTCACGATATCGGCGACGGTGATGGCCGGAAACCGTGACCCATAAGGCTTGCCGGTGCGCGGATCGATCGAGGCCGCATTGGTCGACCCAAAACTCGACCCCAACATGTTGGAGCACACGACGAAATACCGATCCGTGTCGATCGGCGCGCCTGGCCCCACCAGGGTCGTCCACGCGCCTTCCGAGGAACCGGAGCCCGCTTCGATCATGCGATGACTGCTGGTGTAGCCGTGCGTGACCAGGATCGCGTTGCGCCCGGTCGCGTCGAGCCTGCCGCGTGTGACATAGGCCAAGGTGACCTCGGGCAGGACGTCCCCGCCGCTCAGCCGGAAATCCTTGATCGTATAGGTCGCGTGCGTTGCCTCGCTCATGCTCGCCTCCCGGGTTGGTTCGTTTTCCTGGCCCAGGTTGCCATCCTGATTGGGATCGTGCCAGGGAATGTAGCAGCCAGCGTGATCGGCCAGACAGGAGAGATGCAAGATGGAATTCGGGATTGCCCTGCCGACTGCGGCCGACGCCTGGAAGACCGTGAAACGCGCCGAGGAACTGGGCTTCACGCATGCCTGGTTCTACGACACGCAGACGCTGTGCGCGGATTGCTTCGTCGCCATGGGGGCCGCCGCCGTCCACACGTCTCGCATCCGGTTGGGCACCGGGGTGCTGATCCCGTCCAACCGGATCGCGCCCGTGACCGCCAATGGGTTTGCGTCCTTGAACCAGCTTGCCCCCGGGCGGATCGATTTCGGCGTCGGGACCGGCTTCACCGGGCGGCGCACCATGGGATTGGGCGCGATCAGGCTGGCCGAGATGGAGGAATACATCCGCGTGGTGATGGGCCTCCTGGACAGCCAGACGGTGGAATTCCAGGTCGAGGGGAAGCGGCAGAAGATCGCTTTCCTCAATCCGGAACTGGACCTGATCAATCTGCGCGATCCGGTTGGCTTGCACATCTCGGCCTATGGTCCGCGCGCCCGGGCGCTGACCGCGAAACTGGGTGCCGGCTGGCTGAATTTCGTGGGGGAGGTCGCCAGCGGCGTCACCGCGATGCAGGCGATGCGGAAGTCCTGGGCCGATGCCGGGCGGTCCGCCGGCGACCTGACCGCGGTTGCCTTTGCGCTGGGGTGCATTCTGGAGCCGGGGGAGAAGCTGGATTCGGATCGCGCCATCGCCCAGGCCGGCCCGCGTGCGGCGGTGCTGCTGCATCGCGCGGCGGATGAGGCCTTGGCGGGCCTGCCGAACACGTCTCCGGTGCCTGCATCCGTGGCGGCGCCGGTCGCGGCCTATGTTGAAATGGCGAAAACCTATGAGCCGGCGGATGCCCGCTACCTGGAGAACCATCGCGGTCATCTTATGGCGGTGAAGCCGCGCGAACGGCCGTTCGTCACCGCGGAACTGATCCGCCAGACCACGTTCACCGGCACCGAGCCCGACCTGCTGGACCGCATCGCCGCTTTGCGCGACGCTGGCTATTCGCAGTTCACCATTCAGCTTGTGCCTGGCCAGGAAGCGGCGATCGCGGATTGGGCCAGGCTGAAGGGTAAATTCTGAGGAGGTAACGACTATTTCCGCGGTGGGCGATGCTGTATCGTCGGGGGAAGCCGAGCGGATGGGAGAATGATGGGGGCTTGGCGCGGGGGAGGGGTGCTTGCGTGGGGCGGGGTGGCTTCGATATTTGCGGTTGCGCGGGCAGCATCAGGCCCCATCCTCGATCACATGCAGCCCGCGACGGCCGCCCTGCACCGCGCGGGTCGACAGCCGCCGATCGAACGTTGCCAGGCGGCCATGCTTGCTGACCGCCAACGCAAGCAGGTAGGTGTCCGTCACCTGCCCCGGCGTATCGATTGCGGTCGGATCGACGTGCCCGCACGCTGCCAGGGACAGATCATCCGCCCAGAACACGTGCCCGGGCAATGCGCGCAAGCCCATCACAAACGGCGCCACGGCCGCGGGAGACCCGGCCGAGTTGGGATATTTCGGGTGTCCCACGACCACGAAAATGTCGGGCATGAAGCAGCCGTAGAACAGACCGGTTTCCTTCATGCCCGGTCGAGTTCATCCCGGAAAGACCAGCCACGACGTGCGCCAAAGCCGGCAGAAAACTGGCATTCCGCGCTCGATCAGGGGTATTCTGGCTGCATGAACAAGATCCATGTTACCAAGGCCACGCGTACCGGCCAGCAGGATACGTCGGCTGACGCTGCCCCGCTGTTGATGACTGCCATCGTGCCGGCAGGTGACGACCTGTCTGAGCGAGGCCGTCATTGGCAGCAAGAAAACCGGGCCGCTATCGACTGCTATAACGAATGGATCGCGCAGCACGGGCTTCCTTTGGAAGAATTCCGCCGGTTCTGATGCAGTCCGCCGTCTCCCCGATGCCGCGTGGCCGCAACGGGTTCATCGTCGGTGTCCAATCGCGGTTGTTGGAGGACCTGGCGACCCGGGTTGTGGTTCCCTTGGTCCCTTGCGCCATCGCGCCGCGCATCCCCGTGAAAACGCTTACTCCGGTGCTGCCCTTCAATGGCGCCGCGTTCATGCTCATGACCCAGAACATGGCAAGTATTTCGGTCTCTCAGATGGGCCGTTCGGTGGGAACGCTCGCGGCGGAACGCGACCAGATTGTCCGGGCGATCGATGCGTTGCTCAGCGGAATTTGAGAAAGGTCGTCCATATTCATGGGCCGTCTGAGGGGATACGCAATCCAGGCGGTATGCACCCTGCTCGCCCCATTGGGGATGGTTGGTTCACAATTCAGGATTTTCGGAACATACCGCGCGTCTCACGGACCATTAACGAATGAGGGTGGTGCGGTTCCGACGGGGGATGCTGCCCATCAAGTAGGCTCGGGGAGTGAGTGCCGGGGCAGGTCAATGGTGAAAACGCACCCAGAGCCTGGAATGTTACGGACACTGAGGACTCCGTTGTTCACCTCGGTGCTGCGCCGGCATATTGCCAGTCCGAGTCCCACTCCAGACTTATCAGCGCCATTTTGACTGAATGGGAGAAATATTGTTTCCGATTCGCCCGGAGCAAGACCAGGGCCGTCATCTTCTACGCTGATCAGAATACGATCCCCCTCTGCGTATGCGTTCAATTTGACTTCGGAATAGCGCTTGGTGAACTTGAATGCGTTTTGCAGCAGGTTTCCAACCGCTGAGAAAAGCATATCCCGGTCGGCATTGACCGCAAGTGTTCGGTCAATTTCCGAGACGGTCAATCTGCACCCGTAGGAGGTCGCTTCAAGTGACGCAGAGATTGCCGTGTCCGATATGAAATCGGCAACGGAGAAGAGTTGGTATCGCGCCGGCATTCCGGCTGTCAATCGCACTTCGGCAAGAGAGCGATCAACGAGATTGCTCATTCCAACCAGGCTATTGTCCAATACGACTCCGACGGCCCCGGCTATCCCCGCCTTTCCGCTTTTGATGACTGAAACGGAAAACACTGCCTTTTGGATGAAGTTTCGCAGCTCATGTGCCAGAAAGCCTAGGCGCTCATTCAAAGACTCAGCGTGGTCAAGCGCCATTAAAGAGTCGCGCTGGTAACCAAACTCGGTGACCGCATCCGCGATTCCGTTGTCTAGGCACCTGTTAAGTATTCGAAATTCTTCGACCTGGATCGGGACATTTCGTTCTATCGCCAGGCCAGTTATTTCCTGGCAAAGATCGCCATATTCGCGAACGACCTGCTCAACGGAGTACCCCCGCTGCATTAGCTCGCGCCCGTGCCGCGTCGCGGTTTTGCCCATCTCGGAGCCTGCCTCCCCCTCGTTCGTTGGATTCGGAGCCTTGGGGTCTGGAATAGGCTCGGGCGCTTGGAGCATACTGATAAGCTGGTCAAGAAAGAGTGGTATCCCGTGTTCCAACTCCTCGTCGGAAGAGATGGGTGAGTGCCTCTGAGCGACCCTCGCCTTGCAACGGTTTAGCAAGTCACCACGGTTTTCAGTAAGGAATTCGTGCAACATGCACTTATCATACGGAACGACGACGGCCCACGGGAGGATCGGAAACTACCTACGGGCCGCAAGGGCCGAAGCGGCGCGTAGTTCCGTAAAGCGTCGCGGCGCGAACAGGGGCAGAGTTGAAACGACCGCCGCAGCGGTTTCTGATTCGGCGGCTATGGGGCCGTGGGTGGCGACGTTTACGCTTCGACCGCGATACCAAAACCGGAAGGAGCGCCAGACCGTTATTATGTAAGTCCGCTCCAACGCGGCCATGTGCAGAACTCAAGAATTACAAACCAAAACCGGAGCCTTGAAATTAAGGGGCTTTCCCGTTGTATAAATTAGATGCACAGAGATCACGGCGTCTTGGCGTTCCGCAGCGGTGTCATCGACGTCCGCAGTCGGTACATCGCCGAAATCCGCTCAGGCGTCAGTCATGACCCAAGGCTCGGATCGAAAACCGCCTCGCCCCGCTACCGATCAAACCGCGGCGCCCAGGGCAATGGCATCGCGAGAGAGAGTGCCAACCGACCAGTCAGGAGGTGTGAAGCCGGCCCCCCTACCAATCGACGAACACCCCCCACCAATGCCAGACTCCCCCAGCACCAAAACGGGGGAGAAAACCATGGGCGATACCGGCAAGGGACGGCTCGCGGTCGTCATCGGCGGGGGCAACGGCATCGGCGCGGCCACCGCTCGGATCCTGGCCGAACGAGGCTGGAAACTCGCGATCGTCGACCGGGACATGGACAACGCCCAGGCCATGGCGGCGGAACTGAACGGCCGAGCGTGGCATGGGGATGTGACGGATGGGGCGGTGATGGCGGGATTGGCGCGGGAGATAGAGGCCACCCATGCGCCGCCCTACGCCCTTGTGGTGTCCTCCGGCACGTTCCAGGACTCGACGATCCCGGCGGCCGATGCCTCCCACGACGATTGGGAACGGCTGATCAGCGTCAATCTCGACGGCGTCTTCCATGCCTGCAAGGCCTTCGGGTCCGGCATGGCGGAGCGCAAGCAGGGGGCCATCGTCAACATCGCCTCGACCAGCGGCATGGGCGGATCGCCGCTGTTCGCCTATGGCCCGGCCAAGGCGGCGGTGATCAACCTGACCGAGTGCCTCGCCGGCGAGTGGGGCCGCGCCGGGGTGCGGGTCAACGCGGTCTCGCCCGGGGTGACGTTGGTCCCCAGGGTGCGAGCGCGGATGCAGGCCGGCGCGCGGTATCGCGGCAATCCGGGTGACTCGATGGCGCTGGGCCGCGCGGTGGAGCCGCCGGAAGTCGGCGAGACCGTTGAATTCCTGCTGTCGGATCGCGCCTCGGCGGTGACGGGGGTGAACATCCCGGTCGATTGCGGCTGGGCGGCGATCCGCGGCTGGATGCTGTATGGCGGCACAAGGCCGGCTGCTGGTACTTGAGTCCGGGAAACCGCATCCCCGTATGGCCGCTGACGGCGACGTTGGCGGTGCAGACGTTGGCGACGATGGCGCTTTATTCGCTGCCGACGCTCGCCCCCGCCGTCGCGGCCGATCTGGACGTGCCGGGCACGTTGGCGGGCGGGTTCGTGGCGATTGCGTATGGCGTGGGGGTGATCTCGGCGCTGATCTCGCCCGGCCTGATCCGCCGCCATGGAGGCGTCCGGGCGACGCAGGCGGTGCTGCTGGCGGCCACGGGGATGATCGCCATCGCCGCCACCGGGTCCAGCGTCGCGCAACTGGCGTTCGCCGCCCTGGTGCTGGGGCTGGCCTACGGCGCCTCGGCGCCCGCCAGCGCCCACCTGCTGGTCCCGCACACCCCACGCCCCATCTTCAACATGGTCATGTCACTCCGCCAGATCGGCGTCCCCCTCGGCGGCGTCTGCGCGGCCCTGATGCTGCCGCCGCTGGTCCCGTTGCTGGGTTGGCGAGGCGCCTTGGCGCTGGAACTGATCCCCATGGTGGTGTTGATCTGCCTGATGGAAATCCCCCGCCGAAGCTGGGACCGAGACCGGGAACCGGCTCGTCCCGCGTTCGGGCGCACCTTGTTGCAACCATTCCTGCTGCTGGCGGATGGACGCATAAGGCGGCTGTCCTATGCGTCGTTCATCTATTCCGGATTGCAACTGACATTCGTTGCTTTCATGACCGTGCATCTGACCAGCGTGGTGAAGCTGGACCTGGTGACGGCGGGGTGGCTGCTCGCGGTGTACCAGGTGGCCGGCTCGGTCAGCCGCCCGATCTGGGGCTGGGTGGCGGATCGGTTCCTGACCCCGACGCAGACTTTGGCCGTGCACGGGGTGGGGATGGCGGTGGCCGCGATCGTGGTCGGGCAGTTCGGCCCCGCCTGGCCGGTGGCGGGGCTGGCCGCGGTGGCGGTGTTCGCCGGCTGCACCGCCTGCGCCTATACCGGCGTCGCCTATGCGGAGTTCGCGGCCCTGGGCGGCGCGCGCCGGACCGAGGCGACCGGTCTCGGCACCGCGATGATGTTTTCGTCCGTGATGCTGATCCCGCCGGCCTTCGGTGTCGCGGTGGGCGTGCTGGGCGGATATGGCAGCAGCTACATCGCGGTGGCGGTTCTGGCCCTGTCCGCGGTGGTGTGCTTGCTGTGGCCGACGCGGTGAGGCGACGCACGACTGCCAGGGCAATCGGGGGAGGGAGAGAAAGACACGGGGCTCCGCCCCGGACCCCGCGAGGGCTTCGCCCTTCGAGCCCACCAGGGGCTGCGGCCCCTGGACCGCGAGTCATTGGGTCAGGGGTGAAAGGGGGCCGACCATGGCGTTTCAACGTCCGTGTCGGCCCCCTTTCACCCCTGACCCCATAAACGGCATCCAAGGCCCAGCCTTGGTGGGGGTCGAGGGGGCAAAGCCCCTCGCGGGGTTTGGGGCGGATCCCCAATTCTTTCTTCCCTCCCCCGACGGTCCAAGGCGTGCGGCTATCCCGGATCCTCCACCAGCACCACATGCAACTGCCGAGGCCCATGTGCGCCCAGTTCCAACGTCTGCTCGATATCAGCGGACCGAGACGGGCCGGTGACCAGCATCACATTGCGCGGCATGCCACCCATGTCGGCGCGCAGCAGATCCCACGCCTCCTCATAGGCGCCAACCAGGCGAGACGCGCGCAACACCACGATCTCGGTATCCGCCAGCAAATTCAACGTGGTGGGGCGTTCCGGGGCGCTGGGTAGCATCAATGTTCCGGTTTCGGCGATCCCCGCGAACGCATGCTGCACACTGACCAGGTCCGTCGCCTGCGCCCGCCCTTCGCGGATTTCCAGCAACGGGCGGTTCGACCATGGCACCGCCCGCAACTCCGGATGCGGTGCCATCACGAACGATGTCGGCAGGTTTTGCGCCGCCAGGAACTCGGCCACCACCCCGGGCACCGCATCGAGGTCCGGCACGCGGGTCACCGAGCCGAACTCCTTCTCCACATTGCGCACGAACAGATCGACCTGCTCCGCATGCGGCAGGCGGGACCGAGCCGGGATCAAATGCCGCGGGTGACCGTCCAGCCGCCCGCGCAGCATGGCGATCTGATCGGCCGGCAGGGGGCCACGCTTCAGGCCTCGGCGCACCGCGTTCAGGATGGCATCGCGGCTCATTG
>CAMBXJ010000167.1 GCA_945871455.1 Asaia bogorensis | reverse complement strand
CAGTGGGCAGCGCCGAGCAGCGCGGCACGATCATTCGTGAAATTATCGCTGGTCGGACGATCCTGACCCTGGCGCATAATGAGCCGCAAGGGCGGCATGCCTATGGTCTGGTCTCGACAAAAGCCGAGCGATCCGGTGCGGAGTGGCGGCTCGACGGACGCAAGAGCATTGTGTTCGACGCACCCATGGCCGATCAATTCCTGATCACCGCGCGCATCGGCACCGATGACGCAACCGCGCCACTCGGCGTGTTCCTGGTGCCCGCGGGCACCCCGGGCATGACCGTCAGCCCGTTTCCGATCGTCGATGGCAGGCGAGCCGCCAATATCGTGCTTGAAGGCGCGCGGGTCGCGGCCGCCAACCGGATCGGCGACGCACCAGATCAGACCGAAGCAATCGAGGCCGCGATCGATCGCGCGCGATGTGCGCTGGCGGCCGACGCGATCGGCGCCATGCAGGTTCTGCTCGACAAGACGATCGCCTACACGAAAACACGCGTGCAGTTCGGCCAGCCTCTCGCCGCGAATCAGGTGTTGAAACACCGGATGGTGGATATGGCGGTGCGGATCGAGGAGGCTCGGTCCATTGCCCTGGCGGCGTCCATTCGGGTGGACGACGGCAGCACGGCGGCGCAACGCAGACGATCCACATCCGGCGCGAAGGTCAAAGTCGCGGCGGCGGCCCGCTTCGTGGCCGAACAAGCCGTTCAGCTGCACGGAGCAATGGGCGTTACCGACGAACTTGATGTAGGCGCCTACTTCAAACGCATCATGGCGTACGAAGCGTCCTATGGCACACCCCCATGGCACCTGAAGCGTTACGGCGCGCTACGCGAAGCCGCCATCGCGGCAGCCGCCTGAACAATCCCGCGGAGAGGCACATTCATGGACCTGTCATTCTCGCCCGAGGAGAAAGCGTTCCAGTCAGAGGTCCGCGACTTCATCGCGTCGTCCCTGACGGACGATATCAAGCGGGCCTGGGCGCTGACCCCCTCATTCATCGCCGAACCAGATGTGTCCGGCCCGTGGCATCGTGCATTGGCGACCAAGGGATGGGTCGCGCCGCTGTGGCCGAAAGAGAATGGCGGTCCGGGCTGGACGCCGGCGCAGCAATATATCTTCGAAACCGAATGTGCCCGTGCCGGTGCGCCACCGCTGGCGCCGTTGAGCATCCGCATGGTCGGACCCGTCCTGATCGGATTTGGATCCCCCGAACAAAAAGCCTTCTATCTGCCGAGGATCTTGTCCGGAGAGGACCTCTGGTGTCAGGGCTATTCGGAGCCTGGGGCCGGATCGGATCTGGCCTCGTTAACGACCCGGGCGATACGCGATGGCGATCACTACGTCGTCAACGGATCGAAGATATGGACGACCCAGGCGCATCATGCGGATCGCATGTTCGCGCTGGTTCGCACCGAGCAAGGCAAGCGAAAGCAGGACGGCATTTCGTTCCTGCTGATCGACATGAAAGCGCCGGGAATCAATGTCCGTCCGATCCGGACCATGGGCGGCGATCATGAGGTCAATCAGGTCTTCTTTGACGATGTGCGCGTCCCCGTCGCCAACCGCGTGGGCGAGGAAGGCCAGGGCTGGTCGTATGGCAAGTATCTCCTGGAATTCGAACGGGGCGCGGGCATGGCGGCTGCCCGTTTGCGGGTCTCCCTCGAAAAACTGCGAATGCTCGCGGAGCACGCGGGGGACGACCCGCTGCTGTCGGCTCGGTTCAGCGAAATCGACATTGATATCGATGCGCTAGAGATGACCGAACTGCGGGTCATGTCCAGTTTGCAATCGGGCCAGAATCCAGGCCCGATCGCGTCGCTTCTGAAATTGCGGATCAGTGAGGTCAAGCAGGCGGTCAATCGTATCGGAGTCGATGTCCTCGGCGCGGACGCATTGCCGGCGGAACCGATGCGACCGCTTTACGCCCTCAATCACCCGCCGGTCGTCGACGAGGAAGCGCTCGCGATCGTGCCGCATCACCTGAACGGTCGCGCCAACACGATCTTCGGTGGCACGAGCGAGGTGCAGCGAGAGATTATCGCCAAGATGATGCTGGGATTGTGAGGGTGGATAGGCGATCGCCGCGTCGATCATGCCGTGTCTGATCCGCCGGCGGGACCGGCCTGCCCCCGTCATGCCGACGCGTTGCCGGCGCCCACCCGCCCGTGACCAGATACTTGCGCCATCAGATCGTCATCCGACGCCAGGTCGACAACGTCGAAGGGACGCCCGTTCCCCGCTTAAAGCGGCCCGAGCTTCCCCAGTTCCATCGCCTTGATCTGCAACGCCATATACTTCGAGTTGATACGGCATTGCGCCAGTCCGCCGGCGATGAACCACAGGCCTTCCTGCGGCGTGCGCTTGAACATGTTGTTAAGCTCACCGTCGTCGCCCAGGCCCCAAACCGGCCCAATCCGATCCGCCATCGCCTCCCCCAGCGCTCGGCGGACCAGTTCCTTCTGTGGATAATAGCCGGTCGCCAGAACGATCAGGTCGGCCGGAACCGTCGAGCCATCCTTCAGCAGCGCGCCTTCGGCGGTAAACCGATCGATCCGGTCGTATTGCAGCAGCCCCAGTTCGCCCTTGATCATCAGCGCCGAACTGCCGGCGTCGAGATTATAGCCGCCGCCACGCCGGAAATACTTCATCTGGTGGCCGGTGTCGTCTGCGCCGATGTCGAACTTGAACCCGATTCCCTTCAGGCCCTCGATCATCTCCTTGTCGAGTTCCATCATGCGCTGCGTCACGGCCTTGTAGGCCTTTGTGATGAGGGTCGGAGTCGCGGACGAAACGATCAGATCGCAGTCCTCCAGCGGCGGCCCTTCGTCCCAGATCGCTTCATTGAGCCTGGCGCTGGGATCAATCGACACGACCGTCGTGGAGCCGCGTTGAACCAAGGTCGTGTGCACACCATGGCTGTGCAGATCCAGCGCGATATCGTTGGCGCTGCTGCCAGTGCCTATGATCAGCGCCTTCTTGCCTTCCCAACCGGCGCCGCTGTTGAAGCCTTCGGAGTGAAGGATCTCGCCCTTGAAATCGTTCAGACCCGGAATATCCGGGATCATGGGATAGGAACTGACGCCGTTGGCGAAAACCAGATGCCGCGGCCGCACGACACGCTCGGTCCCGTCGGATCGCTTCAGTCGGGCGGTCCAGGTCTTGGTCTTTTCGTCCCAGGTCCCGGCAACGAATTCCGTGTCCGTCCAGCAGTTGATCTCCATGACATCGGCATAGAATTCGAACCAGTTCCCGAGCATGTCTTTTGGGATGTATTTCGGCCAGGTCGGCGGGAAATCCATGTAGGGCAGATGATTGAGGTGGATCGAGTTGTGCAGCGCCAGAGAGTGATAGCGCTTCCGCCAGCTATCACCGATGCGCGGCCATGTTTCGACCAGGAGCGTGTCGACGCCAAGCTGGTTGAGTCGCGCGGCGATCGACAGACCGGCCTGGGCGCCGCCGACAACGAGTACCGTCGGCTCCCGATCCGTATAGGCCTGCGCTTTCTGGCGTATATCGGCCCAGTTGTCGCCGCCGAAATTCCGCGAATAGGCGGCACCGGTCGGACGATTGGCGCCGATTTTCTCCTCATGCCCGCGCAACTCTTCAAGTGTTGTCGAGAGCAGCCACGCCTTCATGTCGTCGCCGTCTTTCGCCGGCGACAGGCGCAGGATCCCGGCACCATGACCCACCGCGGTGCTGAACTCAAAGATAGCCTCGATGCAGTCGATGCCGAGGCGGCGCACATGGCGGGGCGGTTTGCGGCCCGCGGGAAGGTGGAATCCGTGCGCATCGGTGTGCGCCTGTTCGGCCGCGAGCCGTTCCGCGAGCTTGTCACGGCCTTCGACCGGCGTGAGATGCCACGTGAAGGCCAGGATGTCGCGCCAATAGCTGTCTTCGTGAAACAGCGCGCCGATCCGCTTGGCATCGCGTGAGACCAGGGCAGTCTCGAAGGCCGAGAGCCAGCGTGTGGCCGATCGGCGGGCCTGCTCCGCGAGCCGGAATTCCTGCAAGGATTGATCGACATCGTCCATCTGAAATATCTCCGTTCGGCGTCGCTCCTGGCGCGCGACACTTGGCGATAGTCTGTCAAGCCTTGGGTGTTGTGTCCATGTGCACGGTCAGCCGCCCTGGTATGCCGGACGGTCAGAAGATGTTCTCGGGCGGGAGGCCGAGGAGGAGCTGGCCGACGGTTTCGTAGTGCAGGATGCGGCCCTGGCCTTGCTGCGCGACCGTATGGATGTCGCGCAGCCGGCGCTCGAACGGATTTTCCTCGAACACGGCCATCGATCCGCAGTCGTGATACAGCGTGTTGACGATTTCGCGCGACGACTGGATGGCCCAGGTGGAGGCGAGGCGCAGGCGGGTGCGCTGATCCGGGTCCATTTCGCCGCGTTCCTCGATCGTTTCGAGCGCTTCGTCGGCGGCGGCGTGCAGAAAATAGCGGGCGGACCGCCAGCGGGCTTCGGACTGCGCCACATGGGATTGGACGACGTTGTTTTCCACCATCGGCTTGCCGGCGCCGCGGCGGGTTTTCTCCCGTGGCAAGGCCAGAAACGCATCCATGGTCCCGCGCGCGATGCCAAGCGCCACCCCGCCGAATCCGATCGAATAGAGCTGGTTGCTGGTAAAACGATAAAGCGGGCTGTCGGTGCGTCGGTCGCGCGGTCCGTCGCGATAGATCGCGCGTTCGTGCGGGATGAACAGGTTGTCCACCGCGTATTCGTTGCTGGCGGTGCCGCGCAGGCCCAACGTGTGCCAGATATCGTGGAACGTGGCGCTGGACTTGGGATACAGGAAGGTCTTGATCTCGTCGGTCCCCTTGACCCGCAGATGCGCCCCCAGCCAGGTCGCGTTCTGGCTGCCGCTCATGAAGCGCCATTTGCCGGTGATGCGATAGCCGCCCTCGACCGGCGTGCCTTCATAGGGCGAACCGGGCGGTCCCCAGGCGACGATGCCGTCCGGCCGCCCGAAAATCTCCTGCGCGACGGCCGGATCGAGATAGGCACTGGTGGTCGAACAGCCGTTGCTTTGACACACCACCCAGCCGGTGGAGCCGTCCGCGCTGGCGATCGCTTCTGTCACCTGGGCGAAGATCGAGGGTTTCAGTTCCATCCCACCGACCGATTGCGTCTTCAGCATGGTGAAGAACCCGCCATCGATCAGGGCTTTGACGACCGGTTGGGTCAATTCGCGCATGTCGTCGTTTTCGGCCGAGGCGGCGGCAAGCAGCGGCATCAGATCGCGGGCTTTCCGGACCTGCGGATGGAC
Organism: Asaia bogorensis; assembly: GCA_945871455.1. Taxonomy (GTDB): domain Bacteria; phylum Pseudomonadota; class Alphaproteobacteria; order Acetobacterales; family Acetobacteraceae; genus Rhodopila. The sequence goes on along the minus strand of CAMBXJ010000167.1, from coordinate 3,153 downwards.
GGTTGGCATGGCGTTACTCCGGTCCCGCGAACGCGCGGTTCAGCCGCGATTACCCACCCGCGCGCCCGTTCGGTCAAGCGAGGGGGCGTGCGTGTCCCGGCGCGGATGCAGGACGCAGTGGGGCCGGGACAGGATCTTGGTCGCGTTCAGACCATGAGGAAGGCTCAGTTGCGTCGGCCCGGAGCGATGTCCACCAGCATCCCGCCATCGACGGGCAACGACACGCCGGTGATGAAATTCGCCTCGTCGGACGCCAGGAACAGGGCGGCATTGGCGACATCCCACGCGGTGCCCTGCCGTCCGCGCAGAGGCACACGGGCATCGCGTTCCTGCATGATCTCATCGCGCGGCTTGTTGATGGCGCGGGATCGCACATCGATCGCCATCGGCGTTGCCATCAGGCCGGGCAGGATGGCATTGGCGCGGATGCCGTATTCGGCGTTGCGGATCGCCAGTTGCTGGGTGAAAGCGATCATGCCGGCTTTCGTGACCTTATAGGCAACGTTCGGATAGTTCTCCCACGCGGATATGGACGAAATCATCAGGATCACGCCGGATTTTTGCGCCCGCATGATCGGCAGCGCATGCTTGCACGCCATGACGGCGCCGCGCAGGTTCACGGAACTGATCAGATCGAACGCATCTTCGGTGATTTCCGTCACCGGCGCGTCGCCGCCGGCCACCGAGATGCCGACATTGTAGTGCAGGATGTCGATACGACCGAAACGATTATGCGCGGCTTCGATGGCGGATTTGAGTTCCGCTTCCCGCACGACGTCGGCGCGCGCGGTTTCGCATTCGGCGCCCTCGGCGCGTGCCATGGCCGCGGTCGCGTTGGCGGAATCGAGATCACGGTCCACCGCGAAGATTTTCGCGCCTTCCTGTGCGAACCGCAGCACGGTCGCGCGACCGTTGCCCATGGTCTCTCCCGCGCTCTGTCCAGCGCCGATGATGACGGCGACCTTGTCCTTCAGACGCATGATGCTTCCTCCATTGGCGTTTTCCGGTGCTTCCCGACCGGGAATGCGCCGCGACGCCTGCGCGCGGGATGATACGGCGGCCGATGCGGTTGCGACAAACGCCGACAGGTGGACATGGCGGCCCTCGCCGGTCAGATTGCCAGCCCGATGGGTCGATCCCAGACCAAACAAGACGAGAGGAAACAGCGATGGCACGACTGGCCGGACGCAAGATCATCATCACCGGCGGTGCTTCCGGCATCGGTCGAGCCACCGCCCGATTGTTCCGGCAGGAAGGCGCTTCGGTCGCGATCCTCGACCGGTCCGACAACGCCGCGAAGGCCGTTGCCGACGAAATCGGCGCGGTGGCGATCGCCTGCGACGTGTCCGATCCGGCATCCATCTCCGCGGCCGTCAACAAGGCGGCGGAGGCGATGGGCGGACTGGACGGTGTCGTCAACGCCGCGGGCATCCTGGCCGAAACCGGTATCGCCGACACGACGGCGGAGGTGTTTTCCCGCACCGTCGCGGTCAATCTGACCGGCACGTTTCTGGTGATCCAGGCCGCCGCGCCGCTGATGCAGAAAGCAGGCAAGGGCACCATCGTAAACATCGCCTCCGGCGTCGGGCTGATGCCGACCGGGCCGGGCAGCGTCGCCTATGTCGCGTCCAAGGGTGGGGTCGTTGCGCTGACCAAGTCGGTGGCGATGGAGCTGGCGCCGAACATCCGCGTGAATTCGGTCTGCCCGGGTGCCGTGGAAACCGCGATGACCGCCGGCCATATCCGTACCGCCGCCGGCGATCCCAATCCCGCGATCACCGCGCGCTATGCCCTGGGCCGGCACGCCCAGCCCGAGGAACTGGCCGCGGCGATCCTGTTTTTGACAACGGATGAGTCGTCATTCATGACCGGGATCGCGCTGCCGGTCGATGGCGGGCGCACGTTCCACTGACGTTTGCCACGGATATCGTCCTCGGAATGACATCCGGGGACGATATCAGCGCCAATCAAGCCGCGTAGTATCCGCCATCGACCACGTGCGACGCGCCGGTCATGAACGACGCCTTGTCGGAGCACATCCAGACAACGGCCTCGGCGATTTCTTCCGGCAGGCCCATCCGGTGCATCGGCACCTTTGCCATCAGGGCGTCCAACCGGGTGCGCACCGTTTCCTCGGTCATCGGGGTGGCGATATAGCCGGGATTGACGCAGTTCACGCGGATATTGTCGCGAGCATATTCCATCGCCGCGCTCTTCGTCAGACCCACCACGCCGTGCTTTGCCGCGACATAATGCGCGGACGTCGCCAACCCGATCAGACCGGCGATCGATGCGGTGTTGACGATCGCCCCGCCGCCCTGGGCCAGCATCTGGATGACCTCGTGCTTCATGCAGAGGAACACGCCGGTCAGGTTGATCGCCAGCATCCCGTCGAAGGTCTCGCGCGACATCTCGTGCAGACGTTGGTTGCGAGGTCCGACCACGCCGCCGCCAATGCCCGCGTTGTTGAACGCACAGTCGATCCGCCCGAATGCTGCCACCGTGCGCGCGACCATCGCCGCCACATCGTTCTCGTTCGCCACATCGCCGCCAATGGCTATGGCCTGGCCACCCGCGGCGTTGATCAGGGCGACGGTTTCCGCCGAACGCTCCTCCGTCCGGTCAGCCACCGCAACCCGCGCGCCCTCCCGCGCCATTGCCAACGACGTCGCGCGCCCGATCCCCGATGCGCCGCCGGTTACCAGCGCGGCTTTACCCGCGAGAATACCTGTCATCCAATTTTCCCCAATTCAACAATACCCGAAATGCTCGGCTCTTCCGAGCTTCCCCGATGGACGCATATCAGGCCCGGGCGATGTCCCGATATCCCGCGACGACGACTCCATCGCGATACGTTGGGTCGTCAATGCCGTGCGCATGATTGGGGAGGTCTGCGTGCCCATCGTCCGGGCGGTGATCGGACAGACACTCAGGGATGCGCGGACGCTCCGGATGGGCCGAGGTCCATCCGGAGACCGTGGGTTACTCCGCGGCCATGTTCGGCGTGAACTCCAAGGGCAGGCCCTTGTGGCCGGTCAGTCGTTCGCCTTCCTCGTACATCTCGAAGGCTCGTTTCTTCAGTGCGGGAATGACCGAGGCGATCTTCTCCAAATCCAGATCGGCGGCGATGCCGGGATAGCCGGCGCGGTCGAT
>CAMBXJ010000166.1 GCA_945871455.1 Asaia bogorensis | reverse complement strand
ATTATCGACGCCAATCGGTCACGAAAATGCGGATGCGACTGGCAAAACGCCCAAAGCGCTTCGTCGCTGAGTTTCGCCGTCGCCATGGGTCCGATTCCCTCGATTACCGAGGTGTCAGCATATTCCCCACAACACCGAATCGCACCCCTGACAAGGCCAGCCCTTGCGCCTATGAAACTCATCATGCCAACTCCCGGGCCTTCTGAACGCCAGACCCTGCGCGACATCGCGGGGCTAGAGGCCGCCGCGTTCACCGATCCCGGCCTGCGGGCGCCCCTGAACGCCGTCGCGGATCGTTATGCGATCGCGATCACGCCGGCCATGAGCGCGTTGATCCGGTCTCCCCACGATCCGATCGGGCGGCAGTTCATCCCAGACCCCGCCGAATTGGAAACCGCGCCGCATGAGCGCGCGGATCCGATCGGCGACGACGCGCTGTCTCCGGTCAAGGGCGTGGTGCACCGCTATGCCGATCGCGCCTTGCTGAAGCCGCTGCTGATTTGCCCGGTCTATTGCCGTTTCTGTTTTCGCCGGGAGCATGTCGGCCCGGATGGCGGCCTGCTGACCGAGGCGGAACTGGCTGCCGCCTATGCCTGGTTCGCGGACCATCCGGACATCCGGGAAGTCATCCTGACCGGCGGCGATCCGCTGATGTTGTCCCCTCGCCGCCTGGGTGCGATTGTGGCGGCGCTGTCCGCGATCCCCCATGTCGAGACGATCCGCATCCATTCCCGCGTGCCCGTCGCCGAACCGGACCGGTTGACCGAAGCCCTGGCGCAGGCGCTGGAAACCGACCGATCCATGTGGCTGGTCGTGCATGCCAACCATGCGCGGGAGTTCACGCCGGACGCTCGGACCGCCCTGCGACGCGTGCAAGCGCGCGCCATTCCGGTGCTGGGCCAATCGGTCCTGCTGCGTGGCGTAAACGACAGCGAAGCGGCGCTGGAATCGCTGTTTCGAGCCATGCTCGCAGCACGCGTAAAGCCCTACTACCTGCACCAATTGGATGCCGCACCAGGAACCGCGCGGTTTCATGTACCGATCGAGGAAGGCCGACGCCTGCTGGCCGGTCTGCGCGGGCGGGTCAGCGGTCTGGCCTGGCCGACCTATGTCCTGGATATCCCCGGCGGATACGGCAAGGTGCCGATCGGACCGGATTACCTGAACGAACCCGGTCTGGTCCGCGATCCGTCCGGTCGGGAACACGCTTATACCAACGCGCCGAAACAATGACCGATGCACGTCCCCGCTAGGCCCCCTCGACAATGACGGTAGGATGGCGCCAGCACGCGGGACACCTCTTCCCAGCCCCTCGTGCTTGGTGCACATGCGGGAAAGTCGCTCGTCGCCTGACGAAATTCCATATCCGGAGGAAACATCATGAACGCACCCGATCGTATGCGCGCCCTGTTGGCCGAACCAGCCTTTGTCGTGATGCCCGCTGTGTGGGATGGGTTGACCGCCAAGCTTACCGCCGCGGCCGGTTTCAGAACCGCGTTTCTCTCCGGCTCCTGCGTCGCGGCCAGCCGCCTGGGTGGGCCCGACCTCGATCTGGTGTCGTTCGGGGAAATGTTCGATTCATTCACCATGGCACATAACGCGGCGCCGGACATGCTGATCCTGGCGGACGGCGACCACGGCTACGGCAACGCCATGAACGTGCAGCGCACCGTGCGCGCCTATGGGCGGGCCGGCGCCGCGGCGATCCTGATCGAGGACAAAATTACCCCCCGCGCCCTGACCGCGGCCGGCAAGCCCTGCCTGCCGCGGGAGGAAGCCCGGATGAAAATCCGCGCCGCCGTGCAGGCCGCGAAAGAGTCGGGCATCCTGATCCTGGCCCGCACCGATTGCCGTCCGACGCAGGGGATCGACGAAGCCGTCGCCCGCATCGAGATGTATGTCGAAGAAGGCGCCGACATCCTGTTCCTGGACTCCCCGGCCGATGAGTCAGAAGTGAAGCGCGCCGTCGCCGCCGCCAAGGGCAGGCCATCCTTCGCCGTGCTGTCCCCCGGCGCCCCGCGTGCCACCCCCTCCCAGACCGCGGCCGCCGCGCTCGGCTTTAAGATCGGCACCTATCCGACCGGCCTGCTGGCCCCCGCCGCGGCGGGGATGAAGGCGGGACTGGACGCGCTGCTCGCCGGACAGGCCGGGGCCGCCAGCGCCATGCCGCCGGCGGAACTGCGCACGACCCTGGGCTATCAGGACTACGACGATCACGCGAAGCAGTTCATCGTCGGCGGCTGATCACGACCTGTCCGCGCGGGTTGGCGACCCGCGCGGATGTCTTGCCAATGGCTCGAACCGTTGTCCGATAGCGCCCCCCTCCTGATTGCCGAGCTTGATCCGCTAAACCGCGCATCAACGCCAAGGGGCGGGCCGGCGACGACAGGGGCCGTCGGCGTTACTTCGGGGCGTCAAGCTGCTCCATCAGCGCGAGCCCCTCCATCGCCAGGCCGTATCCCAGCAGATCCTGCATGCGCTTTTTCAGATACTCGGTGAACATCAGCCGCGTGTAGCGCAACAGCAGGGTCGGCTTCTGGGCCAGGATTTCGGCGTGCTCCCAGGCGCGCGCCAGCACCTGATCCGGCGGCAGGATTTCCGCGACCAGACCCAGGTCCTTTGCCTCCCGCGCCGACAGGGTCTGGCCGGTCAGCAGGAAGTAGCGGCCGCGATTCATCCCCATCAGCAGCGGCATGACGATATGCATGCCGTCACCCGGCAACATCCCGGACATGAAGTGCGCCGAGTCCTGGAATGCCGCGGTATCGGCCGCCAACACGATATCGGCCAGCAAGGGGATCTCGCAGTGCCGCCATGCCGGACCGTTGATCGCGGAGATCACCGGGACCTCGATATTCAACAGGTTCATCAGCAGGGCGCGGCCTTCCCAATGCACCCGGTCGAAAGCGTTCGCGGTGATCCCCTGGGTCAGGGACCGAGTGCCGACACTGGCGCGGATACCGGAGAATTCGTCGCCGGTGCCGGTGATGATCACCACCCGGTTTTCCCGATCGCGACCGACATCGGCGAACGCATCGGGCAATTCGCCGTGCGGCACCAGGCCCCAGCGCAGCGGGCCGTTGTCGGTATGGAACCGCATCTCCAGAATGCCGTTTTCCCGGCGCATGTGGATGCAGGAGTATTTGGTGGCGTAACTGTCGAAGCCGCTCATGGCCCGGTTTCTCCCCTGACGTTTGATCCTGCCCGATTAACCGCCGATCCGATCCCGGCATCAAGCGAGGCCGCCCGATCCCGGCCCCGCGTCCCTCCGGCCCGGGCTTGACGCTGCCCGGTCGGACACGCTGTCCTGCGACCAGCCAACAAGGGAAACGCACCATGGACGACACTGTATTGCTGGTCGAGACACGAGGCCCCGTACGCCTGCTGACGTTGAATCGCCCGGCCAAGCTGAATGCCCTCAATCCCGACCTGGTGCATGCGCTGACGGACGCGCTGCTCGACGCGCAGGACGACAACGCGGTGTCGGTCGTCATCCTGGCCGGCGCCGGGCGAGCGTTCTGTGCCGGAGCCGACACGTCGGTGCCGCGGCCGTTCACGGCGGAAAACCGGCCGAACCTGATCAGGCACGGCGACACGAATATCGCGCTGACCCGGCTGCTGACCCGCGTGGACAAGCCGATCATCGCCGCCGTGCATGGCTATGTGCTGGGCGCCGGTGCCGGCCTCGCCTTCGGCAGTGACATGGTGGTCGCCGCGGAAAGCGCCCGCTTCGGCTATCCGGAGCTGAAGGCCGGCCTGGCGGCGACCACCGTCACCGCCCACGCCGTGCACCTGATGGGCCGCAAGGTGGCGTTTGAGCTGCTCACCCTCTGCGAGAACATGATGCCGCAACGCGCCTACGAACTGGGCTTGGTCAACCGCGTCGTGCCCGACGACAAGCTGATCGACGAGGCGATGGCGATCGCCCAGAAACTCGCGGGCTGGAACCTGGAGCAACTGACGCAGACCAAGCGCACGTTCCATCGCGCCGTGTCGCTGTCGCCCGATCAGTCGCTGGAGATGGCGCGCGACGTGTCGATCATGCTGGGCCGGTTCCCGAAGTAGCCAAGACGCCGCAACCGTGTCGTGGTCGGTCTACGCCGACCGATCACGACCCCTGCGAGAGCGTCCGCACCTTACACCGCCAGCCCGCGCTGTCTGATACCAACCATCCGGGCGATTGACCGATCGCGTCACCTTCGGCGACGCCGCACGGATGGTCACTGCAAGTGGGCGCACCGCCCGTCATCGTCATTCCGGGCTCGACCCGGCAACCCGCGCCGCAACGGCGGGGGGTTGCCGGATCAGGTCCCGCAAGGAGGCGGCAGCGCGTCGGTCAATGGTTCGACCGCCGCGATCAATCCATCGTGATCTTGTATGTCCGGATCAATTCCCCGTACTTCTGATAGTCAGCCTTCAGCAGCTCCCCAAATTCCTCCGGGCTGTTCGCGGTCGCTCGGCTTGCGAATTTCAGCAACTGCGCCTGCATCTCGGGCGTCTTCGCAATGGCCGCCATGGCCGCGTTCATCTTCCGCACGATCGCCGGCGGCGTGCCAGCCGGAGCGAACATGCCGAACCAGGACGACGTCCTGATACCCGGATACACTTCCCAGACCGATGGAACATCGGGGAAATCGGGATGCCGGGTCTCATTGAATACCGCCAGCAAATTCAGCTTCCCGGCATAGACATGCGGCAGGCCGCTGGGGTCGACGAAGACCTGCACCGTGCCGCCCAGAATATCGGGCAATGCCTCCCCGGCGCCGCGATAGGGGATGTACAGAATGTCGGCCCCCATCGCCTGGTTCAGCATCAGCGCCACCAACTGGGTGGACGTGCCAAGCCCCACACCGCCGAAGCTCAGCTTGCCCGGCTGCTTTTTCGCCACAGCCTCCAATTCCTTCAACGTCTTGACGCCGAGTGACGGATGCACCGTCAGCGGGGAAATCGAGTCGGCGTGCTTGATGACCGGCACGAAATCCTTGAACGGATCGTAGGGCGTCTTGCGCACCTGCGGCAGGATCATCAGCGCGGCAACCGGCGTGACCAGGAACGTGTAGCCGTCGGGAGGCGATTTCTGCACCGCCTCGGCGCCGATCGCGCCAGCCGCGCCGCCCTTGTTCTCGATCACCACCTGCTGGCCCAGCGCGACGCTCAAAGGCGAGCTGAACGGACGGATCGAGTTGTCGCTGGAACCGCCGGGCCCGTAATTCACAATCAGCCGGACCGGCCGGTTCGGCCATCCCGCCTCCTGTGCCTCGATCGGTTTCCCCCACGAGACCACGGCAGCCAATGTGACAGCGGCAAGCGTGATGGCGGTCTTCAGCATGATTGCCTCCCAGGTTTTTCTTCTTCGTGAAACCTAGGGCGCGTCAATACTGCTGTCTACCGGCCGACCACTGTGGCCGTCCCGATACGGTCGCACCGAAGGCAAACGCACCGCGGGGGATGCCACCGAAGCCGACGGCGCCAAAATCGTCACCTCCTTGCCACGGCTAGCCCGCCGATGCCCCCCACGGCTAGCCCGCCGATCGATGATATAGATCAAGGCGGAAGCCGTCACGGCGCGCCACTCCCGCGATCCGTGATCGAAGTGAACCGCAACCCAACGCACCTGCCGGATGGCACGGCATGAGTCACGGCACCGAACGAGGGACCCTGGAATGACCTGCCACCATCGCCGCTCGGACTCACCCCGCCCTGGCGCCCCATGACGATCCGCAACCTCGACCGCCTGTTTGCGCCCCGCGCCGTCGCGGTGATCGGGGCTTCCGCCAGGCCCGGTGCCGTCGGCCATGTCGTGCTGTCCAACATGCGCTCGGCCGGATTCACCGGCACCCTGATGCCAATCAATCCGCGCGAAAGCGATATCGACGGTCTGCGCGTCTGGCCCGATGTCGCGTCCCTGCCGGAAGCGCCCGACCTCGCCATCATCGCCACGCCGCCGGACACGGTTCCCGGACTGATCGGACAACTGGCCGAACGCGGCTGTGCCGGAGCCGTGGTGATCACGGCGGGGTTCGGAGAGGGCGGCAGCGCGGCCGGGGCACAACGGCGCCAGGCGATGCTGGATGTCGCGCGCCCGGCCCTGTTGCGCATCATCGGGCCGAACTGCCTGGGCATGCTGGCTCCGTCCGCCGGGGTGAACGCCAGTTTCAGCCATGTGGTCGCGAAACCCGGACCGATCGCCTGCTTCACCCAATCCGGCGCCGTGGCCGCCGCCTTGCTGGATTGGGCAACCGCGCGGGGCCTGGGCTTTCGCTATCTGGTTTCGCTTGGCGATACCGCGGATGTCGATTTCGGCGATCTGCTGGATTTTGTCGCCTCCGACCCGGAAACCAAGGCCATCCTGCTCTATGTCGAGAGCATCGCATCGGCCCGGAAGTTCATGTCCGCCGCTCGCGCCGCCGCGCGCAACAAGCCGGTGATCGTGGTCAAGTCCGGTCGCCACCCCGGCGCGGCCGCCGCGGCGGCGTCTCATACCGGGGCATTGGCGGGATCCGATGCGGTCTACGACGCGGCGTTCCGACGTGCCGGGCTGCTGCGGGTCACGGGGTTGGAGCAATTGTTCACCGCCGCCGAAACCCTGTCCCGCACCGGTCGCATCAAGGGGACCGGACTGACCATCCTGACCAATGGCGGCGGTTTCGGGGTGTTGGCCGCCGATGCGCTGCTGGATCTTCGCGGCACGCTCGCCCCGTTATCGCCGGACACGCAGGCCGCCCTCGATGCCGTGCTGCCGCCGACCTGGTCGCACGCGAATCCGATCGACATCATCGGTGATGCCAACGGGGAACGCTATGAGAAGGCCGCCGCCGCGCTGCTGGCCGATCCCCAGACCGATGCCATCCTGGCGCTGTTCTGCCCGACCGGGGTGGCGTCGGCCCAGGATGCGGCGGACGGATTGATCAGCGCCTGGAAGCATCGACGCCCCGGGTCGTCCCCCGCCCTGCTGGCGTGCTGGTTCGGCGCCCGGGACGCGGAGACCGCGCGGGCCGCCCTGGCGGATGTGTCCATCCCGACCTTCGACAACATCGCCACCGCGATTGACGGCTACGCGCAACTCGCGGAATTTGCCCGCAATCAGAAGCAGTTGCGCCATGTCCCGAACCCGCGAGATGGCGCCGGCATCGCCCCCGACCGGAATGCGGTCAGCGCCGTCTTTGCCGCCGCCCGAGCGGCCGGACAGAAATGGCTGGACCCGATCGGGGTGAGAACCGTCCTGAACGCCTACAATATCCCCACGGTACGTAGCCGCGTGGTAACAACGCCCGACGCTGCCGGGGAGGCCGCCGCCGCGTTCGGCGTGCCGGTCGCGCTCAAGGTCCGGTCCCCGCAAATCGTTCACAAGACCGAAATCGGTGGCGTCATTCTGGACCTGGTCGGCGCTACCTCGGTGCGCGCCGCGGCCGAGGCCATGGCCGAACGCGTCGCCCGCGAGCGACCGCATGCAGCCGTGGACGGATTTCTGGTCGAGGAGATGATCCAGCGCCCCGACAGTTTCGAACTGATCGTCGGAATCAGCGTCGATCCGACCTTCGGCCCGGTGGTGATGTTCGGCCAGGGCGGTGTCGCGGTGGAGGTCGTGGCCGATACCGCGCTGGCCCTGCCGCCGCTGGATGCCGAACTGGCACGGGCGCTGGTCGAGCGGACCCGGATCGCGCGCCTGTTGCATGGGTTTCGTGGGCGCCCCGCGGTCGACCTGGACGCCGTCTGCCAATTGCTGATCAATGTGGCGCAACTGGCGATGGATCACCGGGAGATCGTCGAACTCGACATCAATCCGTTTCTGGCGAACGCCGCGGGCGTGATCGCGCTGGATGCGCGTATCCGGATTGGCGATCCCGCCACCGCCGTCCCAATGGCGATCCTGCCTTATCCGCATGAGTTGGAGACCGACATCCAGTTGCATGACGGGACGCGGGTGCGCTTGCGGCCGATCCGCCCCGACGACGCAGACGGCCTGGTGCGCATGCACCACCGGCTGGCGCCCGAGGACATCCGGGCCCGCTTCCACGGGATGATGCGCGAACTGGAGCCGACGCTCCTGGCCCGCCTGACGCAGATCGATTACGACCGAGAAATGGCGCTGATCGCCTTTGCCGTCCGGAATGCCGGCCCGTTGGATGATGCCCCCCTCGAAGATGCCCCCCTGGACGATACACCTTTGGACGATACATCTTTGGACGATACGCCCCTGGGCGTCGTGCGTATGAATGCCGATCCCGACAAGGTGAGCGCCGAGTTCGCCATCGTGGTCCGCAGCGACTGGCACGGACGCGGGTTGGGCACATCGATGATGAGCGCGATCATCGCCCATGCCCGCCGTCAGGGGATCGGCTCCTTGGTCGGGTCCGTCCTGCGGGACAACCGGCCGATGCTGGCCCTGATGCGGGAACTTGGGTTCGAAGCGACCCATGCGGGT
>CAMBXJ010000165.1 GCA_945871455.1 Asaia bogorensis | reverse complement strand
GACCATTACGTCAGAGCGCGGCTCCGTCCGGCCTGAGTGGCAGCTACCCCGAAAGTCGCGGAGCGCTGCCGATAAGACCTACCCGCTTGGGGAACCCAAGACCGGCGTGCCCGCGGTTTTGCCCCTCTTACGCCGCCTCATGGTAGCCCACTGAAAAGGCGCACTATGTCTCCGGACAGACACTTAGCCATGGAGGAAATCACCTGAATCCAGACCAAGGCTGCTCCCAGTCAGCACGATCTTCATTTGTGCGGCTGCTTGTACCTCGGATGCAGCCGTCGTATTGACCAGCACCTCGGTGTTGCCGCCGTTCACCAACCAGGCAATGCTATTGGCGTTGATTTGGGTGGCTCCACTGATCAGCCCCTGCACCGACGCAATCCCCATTATCGTCGTGAAGTCGATCAGATCCAGACCATGGGTAAAGCCCACGATCCGATCGAACGCGCCGACAGTGGACTGGGCAGATGCCGTGTAGGCAAACGTATCGCCACCGGCCCCGCCAGTCAGCGTGTCGTTACCGACGCCACCGAGGAGCGTGTCATTTCCCGTGCCGCCGTAAATGGAGTTGGCGAATTCGTTCCCGGTCAGCGCCAGTCCGGTTGCACCGGCGTTGGCTCGCAGGATCTCCACTTCCGACCCGGCGCCCAGCGCATAGGCAACGCTGGCATACACCGTGTCGGTACCCTCGCCGAGGGCCTCGGTGACGGCATCGCCGGCATTGTCTACGTAATACTTGTCGGTGCCGGCTCCACCGGACATGACGTCGATGCCGGTGCCGCCGTTGAGCGAGTCGCTGTCGTTACCGCCATTGAGCGTATCGGCCCCGGACCCGCCACTCAGTACGTCGTTGCCAACGCCACCGTTGAGCGTGTCGTTACCGCTGCCGCCGTAGATGGAGTTGGCGAATTCGTTTCCGGTCAGCGTCAGGCCGGTCGCTCCAGCGTTGGCTCGCAGGACCTCCACCTCCGACCCGGCGCCAAGAGCATAGCCAACGCTGGCATACACCGTGTCGCTACCCTCGCCGACAGCCTCGGTAACGCCATCGCCCGCATTGTCGACGTAATATTTGTCGGTGCCGGCTCCACCGGACATGACGTCGATGCCGGTGCCGCCGTTGAGCGAGTCATTGTCATTACCACCTTTGAGCGTATCGGCCCCGGACCCGCCGGTGAGCGTGTCGTTGCCAACGCCGCCATTGAGTGTGTCATTGCCAACGCCGCCATTTAATGTGTCATTGCCGGTGCCGCCGTAGATGGAGTTGGCGAATTCGTTCCCGGTCAGCGCCAGGCCGGTCGCCCCGGCGTTGGCTCGCAGGAACTCGACCGCCGACCCGGCGCCGAGCGCGTAGCCGACGCTGGCGTATACCGTGTCGGTACCCTCGCCGACAGCCTCGGTGACGACATCGCCCGCACTGTCGACGTAAAACCTGTCGGTGCCGGACCCACCAGACATGACGTCGATACCGGCGCCGCCGTTGAGCGAGTCATTGTCGTTACCGCCATTGAGCGTATCGGCCCCGGACCCGCCATTCAGCGAGTCGTTGCCGACACCGCCGTTGAGCGTATCGTTGCCGGTGCCGCCGTAGATGGAGTTGGCGAACCCGTTCCCGGTCAGCGCCAGTCCGGTTGCACCGGCGTTGGCTCGCAGGAACTCGACCTCCGACCCGGCTCCAAGGGCGTAGCCAACGCTGGCGTACACCGTGTCGCTACCCTCGCCGACAGCCTCGGTTACTCCGTCTCCGGCGTTGTCGACGTAATATCTGTCGTTGCCGGCGCCACCGAACATGGCGTCGATGCCGCCGCCGCCGTTGAGCGTATCCGCGGCGGCGCCGCCGACCATGTAGTCGCCCCCCGCCCCGCCGATCAATGTGGAGGAGAAGGTGCCGTCCCCGAACATGGAGACACCCTGGTCATTGCCGACGCCGGTCAGTCCGATGCCGAACAGGGAAAGTCCCTCCACGTTGTCCGGCAGGGTGAAGCTGTCCGTCGCATAGACGAAGTCGAAGCCTTCGTTTGAGTTCTCAACAATCGTCGCGGTGGAGCTGGACACGTAATAGGAGTCGTCGCCCAATCCTCCATTCAGCGTATCCGTGCCGGATCCACCGAACAGCGAGTCGGCTCCCTGGCCGCCGTTCAGTTCATCGTTGCCGGCGAGCCCGAACAGCCGGTCGGCGCCGGTCGAGCCGTTGATGATGTCTTTGACGGACGACCCGCGAACGGTGGCGCCGATGGACGCGGCGGTCTGCGTCAGTGTCTGGCTCGTGGCGTCCCAGCTCCAGTTCGATACGGCGTTGGCGCCGGACCCGGAGGTGGTGTAGACGCCTCCGGTTCCGGCGGGGCCGTAGATGAAGGCTGCGGCGTCCTTGTCGAGTTGCAGCAGCGTCGCGCCACCTCCCGAGCCGGTGGTTGCCATGATCGTCCGGGCCGGATCGTCGCTCGACAGTACCTCGTCATGGACGACATCCGGGTCGGCCGCGAAATCTGTGACGACTTCTGTCGGATGCTTCAGTCCGATCGCGTGGCCGACTTCGTGCAGCAGCGTGCCGTAATCGACGGCTCCGCCGACCATGAACTGGGTGTTCATGAAAATGTCGCCGGCCGCGTCCAGGTCGTCCGTGAAGTTGGGATAGCTGAAGAAATCCCAGTCGCCGAAGGGATAAAACCCGATGCCGCCAGCGCCCGAATAGGATGGGCTGCTGGTGGTGTCGAAATCGACGTTTTGAAAAGTGATATCGCCCTGGCCCGGCTCAACCTGAATGAAGATCAGGCCCGATGCCGCGGACCATTCCCCGAGCGCCTGGATCGCCTGGGCCTGTTCCGATGGTGTGAAAGCCTGGAAGCTGGAAACTGTCGCCGCCGTAAATCCGTCAATCGACGCATCGTAGGCCGGCGCGGAGGTTGGGAAACTATATGTAACGATGACCGGCGTTCCAGTCACCTCGATGCCGTTCCAGTAGCTTCCGCTCACCAACGCCGTGTAATCAGTAACAACCGGCATGGTGTGCAGCCTCCTGGTTCAAGATAACTAAGATGATCTAAGTATGGCGCAGCATAATTTAAAGGGAAATTCCAAAATTACCCCCTACCCATCCGGCGAAAACTCGGATTGTCCAGGTCCGGACAACGAACCCTGAAGCAACGACGACCCAGCCAGGTTTCCTTGACCTCGATCGCCGCGGCGAGAGCTTGCATGACGAACTGGCATCCAAGTCGAGGCGGTATGCGTAGTTGGAACGATCGACGATGGAGGCCGCGTAACCCCGGTTGCCTCCCACGACACCGCTGCCCACCCCAACCATGCATTGGGACAGCCCCATCACCATCCCGGCCCCCGCTCGGCCCAGACATGTGAGCCAGCGCGCAAGCAAGCCTCCGACCGACGCCCGCCCCCTACCCGCGACCCAGCGCCGCCAGTACCGTGCCCTCCGTCAGGATCTGCGGCAGGATCACCGGGGCGGCGCCGTTCGGCGGATAATAGACATAAAGCGGAACGCCATCGCGCCCGTTCTGGCGCAGATAGGCGGTGATCGCCGCATCCTGGCGAGTCCAGTCGCCTTTCAGATAGACGATCCCCTGCTCGGAGAACACGTGGCGCACCGATGTCGTGGAGATCGCCAGACGCTCATTCACCAGACAGGTCACGCACCAGGCCGCCGTCATGTTCACGAAGACCGGTCGGCCCGCGTCCCGCAGCGCCGACAGCCGCGCCGGGGTGAACGGCTCGACCCCGGCCTCGGTCGCCGCCGCCGCGTCGGGCGGCGCCGTCCCGATCGACGGCAACAACGCCAGGCACGCCGCCACCGCCGCCGCGGCCAGAACCTGCCCCACAAGTCGAGGCCGCGACGCGCCCCATTGCGTCAGCCCCAGGACCCAGCCGGCAAAGCCCAGCAGCACGAACCCGGTCGCGGTGGTCAGCACGCCGGTGGCGCCGGTTCCCTGCGCCACCACCCATAGCAACCACACCGCCGCGCCGTACATCGGGAACGCCAGCGCCTGCTTCAGCACGTCCATCCACGCGCCCGGCTTCAACGCGAAGCGCCCGAAACCGGGAAGTCTCGAAAACGGCAGGGTGGCCAAGGCGACATAGGGCGCGGCCAGGCCCAACCCCATGACCAGAAACACCATCAGCGTCACCGATGGCGGCGCGGCCAGACCCGCGGCGATCGCCACGCCCATGAACGGCGCCGTGCACGGCGTCGCCACCAGCACCGCGAGCAATCCGGTGAAGAAACTGCCGGCATAGCCGTCGCGCCGCGCCAGCCCACTGCCGGCACCCGCCAGGCCGCCGCCCACCTGGAACACGCCGGACAGGTTCAGGCCGACCGCGAACAGCAGCCAGGCCATGCAGGCCACGAATACCGGCGACTGGAACTGAAACCCCCATCCGGCGGCCCCGATGGCTCCTGCACCGGCCTCCCCACTGGCGGCCCGTGCCGCCAGCAACGCCAGCGCCAGGGCGGCAAACATTCCCAACACGCCGGCCGTATAGGCGATCGCGTGCCCGATGGCCCGACCGGCGACCGACGCCGACGTCAGCTTGACTGCCTTCATCGCCAGGACCGGGAAGACGCATGGCATCAGGTTCAGGATCAGCCCGCCCAGGAACGCAAAGGCCAGCATCCGCGGCAGCGACAGGAACGCAGTGGCCACCCCGGGTTCCGCCTTCACGATCAGGTCGGTCTGCTGGCCCGAGCGGTCCCGGATGGACAGTATGCCCTCGAATCCCGCCGCCGACCGGAACCCC
Organism: Asaia bogorensis; assembly: GCA_945871455.1. Taxonomy (GTDB): domain Bacteria; phylum Pseudomonadota; class Alphaproteobacteria; order Acetobacterales; family Acetobacteraceae; genus Rhodopila. Next base: position 3,737 of record CAMBXJ010000165.1, on the reverse strand, counting down.
GTGCCCGGTTGCAACGCCAGCGACAACACCCCCGGCCGCACCGACAGCGGTTGCGCCGCATCGTCGCGGATCAGACCGGGTTCGGCCGGGATGAACCAGGCATCGGCGACGGTCGCGGTGCTGACCTCCGGCCCGAGCACGGACAAGGTGCCGTCCGGCGCGATCCGCGCGTCCCAGGGTGACGGGCGCGGCACCGCGCGGTCATGCGCCGCGAACAACGCCGCCTCGGCTGACGGCGGCGCCGATGTCGCGGGCAGGTCGAGGCGGAAGACGCCCTCCTCCGGCACGCAGATGTCCTTGCACACGAGCCAGGTGGCGTGGACACGCAGGGTCAACGGTCCGTCCGTGGCGGGCAGCGTGACCGTGACCGGCAGCAGCACCTGACCGGTATAGGCGTAGGTCATCAGCGGCCCTTCGGCCAATCGCCGCGGGGTCGGCCAGTCGATGGGGCCGATTTGCACCCCGTCCAACGGCGGATTCGCCACATCCTGGACGCCGCCCCCCGGCGCGAGCGGCCTGTCCCGCTGTACTTCCCCTGACGGTGGGGTGCCTGCCCCGGTCGGCGGCACAACCCCCAGGCTGTTCGCTGGCGCCGCCGGCTGGGGACGGCCCCGGGTCACCTCCAGCGTGAATTCCGGAGGCGCCCCCGCATCGCCGGGATTTTTCCAATAAGTGTGCCACCCATCCGCCAGGCGCAGGCGCAAACCGGCCCGGAATTTCCCGCTCGCCGGCACCGAGTCGGTGTCCGTCACCAGGGTCGCAACCGCCCGGCTGGTCTGGACGGGCGCGGTCTCGGCCGCCCGCGCCAGGCCGGACGAAAATGCGCCCAGCAGCAGGATCAGCACCCCCAACATGTGCTTCAGGGCAATCCGGTCCAGCCCGGAATGGGTCCCGATCGGGCGAGCTTGCGTCATCCGGTGCCCGACGTCTCTCGGGCCATGTCGATCAGGGCCCGCAGATAGGCCTCCCCGCTCTCGGCCCAGGTGCCAAAGCCCAGACGGGTCCGGAAATCATGGGCGAGCATCTCGAATTCCGACAGCCCGTCGGATTCGCCCAGCCAATTGCAGATCATCACGTATTCCCGATACAGGTCGGACCCGCGCAGCAGGCGCAGTTCGCCCGCCAGTTTCCGAAGCTGTTGGGCCGCCACCGCGCTGCGTTGGTCGGACGGGTCCGCGTCCACCTGCCGCAGACGCCATTCCGCCGAGCGTTCCAGCTCGGCTGCCTCGGGTGGGTCGTCGTCGAGATCGCCGGTCATAGGTCCTTCCTGCCGCCGGCCGCGCCGGCGGGTGAATGGGATGGAAGGAGATATAGTGGGTGGCGGTGGCGACGCCAGAACCATCGTTCGCGGGGTGGCCGGCGCGGGCGAGAAGACGCGCGGTCCCGGCCCGGGTTCTGAATGGGCATTTCGGGCACATCCGGCGCGCACCACGCAGGATGCCGGTCCCAAACAGCGGGTCGAGCGGATCGTAACCGGCGGCCCATCCGGTCCCCTGCCGCTCGGCCCCAGACACTCAGTAATACGGCGTGCCAGGCCCCCAGGTGTCCCAGGCAAACGGGTATGGCACGGCGGAATAATCGGTCATGTGCGCGACCGCCTGGCGTTCGTCGGCCAGGTTCTTCTGGACGACCATGCGGCGATACGCGTCGTAGGCCTGCTCGTCGCCCAGATAGACGCAGTTGCAGATTGTCGGGTCCGCATAGACCCAGACGATCTTGCCCTTTCGGTTCTGCATCGACAGCTTGTGCGCCGGCATGGTCTTCAGCGCGGCCTGGCGTTGGGGCGTATCGGCCGGCTGCGGCGCGAATCCGGCGGCGGCCAGCATGTCCTCCGTGTTCGTCACCGCCTTCGCACAGGCGCCAAGAGCAAGGCTCGCCACCACTGCCAACCCAATCGGAAATCGTATCATCCAACCATCCCCTCGCCCCTCGCCCCACGCTGCCTTCAACCGCTCGGCGGGGCAATCCCCTGCATCCGGCGCGTGTTCGGCTCTTGCCGGTCAGGGCCGGTCCGGCGACGGAGGAACAAGTGGTGATGGCGGAATCCCCGACCGCGTGATCACGGCGGCTGCCTTTTCATCGTCCGCCAGCACCCAGCCGTTGCGATAGAGACAGACCACGCGCGCGCTGTCCCGGGCATTGTCGTTCAGGTCGATGATGCGGAAGGTCGGTGGCAACCATTGCCCGCCGATGGTGCGACATTGGGTCTTGCCGTTCACTGTCGTGCACTGGGTTTCCGGCGGCAGCATACGGCCGGGACTGCTCATGATCTGTTGCGGCACCACCGGGAAGCGGGTGTAGCTCTCCGCTTCGCAATTGGCCTTGGTGAAGTCGAGTTCCGCCTTCGTGCCACCCGGCTTCGCCCAATGTTCGGCACAGCCCGCCAGGCCAACGATCGCCAGCAGCGCGAAACCGCGACCGATGCTTCGACGGAATGCTTTGCCTTGCGGTGTCATACCCTGTCACCATCGCTTCATCCGCCCGGGGCAGGCGCGGGGCGGGCGCGTGGCGCGCCGATCGCGAACCCGGCGCGGGTGGTCAGTCCGGGGACGCTTTCCCCTCGGTTACCCGCCCACCGGAACGATCGTCGTCCGCGTCAGGCATTCGATCGGCGCGCCGGGACCGGGCCGTGGGGCGCAGTGCAGCCGAAACGGACCGGAGCAAACCCTGCCCCGGCCCTTTCCGACGGGATCGGACTTACTTGATGCGGCCCATCGCCCGCAGCTTCTTCTCCACCGTGCCGAACATGCCGAAATACGGCATCGCGGTATCCAGATCGCGGATCGTGTCCAGGCTGTCCTGGATCATCTCGATCGTGACCGGTTCGGCCGGATCGAACTGCGCGCCGTCGGTGACGAAATACTGCACGCGGGCATAACCGCCAGCGGTCGCGGCCATGATCTCGCCGTTCTGGTCGCATTCCTCGCTGCACAGCCAGGCGACCATGGGGGACACGAGTTCCGGCTTCATCCACTGCCCGACATCCGGCGGCAGCAGGGTTTCCGTCATGCGCGTCCAGGCGGACGGGGAAATCGCGTTGCAGCGGATGTTGTATTTCGCACCCTCATGCCGCAGCACGTTGATCAGGCCGTTGACCGCCATTTTCGCGGCGCCATAGTTGGCCTGGCCGAAATTGCCGACGGTGCCGGAACCGGACGTCGTCACCACAATCCGTCCATACGCCTGCTTGCGCATGATCGGCCAGGCGGCCTTGGTGCAATAGGCGGTGCCGAAATGATGCACGGCGTTGACGAGTTCATACTCCTCCAACGTCATGTTGTTGAACGCCTTGTCGCGCAGGATGCCGGCGTTGTTGACCAGAATGTCGACGCGGCCCCAGGTGTCCATCGCGGTGTCGATAATGCCCTGCGCGGCCTTGGGATCGGACACGGACCCGTAGGAGGCCACGGCTTCCCCGCCCGCTTCCTTGATCGCGGCGACGACGGCATCGGCAACGGCCGCGGCCCCGCCGGAGCCATCGACCGAGCCGCCGGGATCGTTCACCACGACCTTGGCCCCGCGGGAGGCCAGCAGCATCGCATGCGAACGGCCAAGGCCAACGCCGGCCCCTGTAACGATGGCGACGCGGTTATCGAAACGAATCATCCCTTATGCTCCTTGTAAGGTTTTTTGAACGAAGGCCCCGCCGGCGGCGATGGCGCGCCGGCCGGCGTCCAAAGCGGGGTGGTAGATGTGCCAGATATGGATCATTTCGGGCCAGATCTGCAGATCGACGG
>CAMBXJ010000164.1 GCA_945871455.1 Asaia bogorensis | reverse complement strand
CTTCAAAAGCAGGGGGCGGGTTGCCGGATCACGTCCGGCAACGACGGCGGGATGAACCGCGCCGCGAGTTCCGCTGACCGAACCCGATCAACCATCACCGCAAATGGCAGGCAACCTCATGCCCTGGCGCGATCTGCTTCAACACCGGTGCTTCCACCTTGCAGCGTGCCTCCGCATACCGGCACCGCGGATGAAAATGGCAACCGGGCGGCGGCCTGATCGGGCTGGGCACATCCCCATCCACCCGATGCTTTGTTCGCTTCAACGATGGATCGGGCAGCGGCACGGCGGCCAGAAGCGCTTCGGTATAGGGATGCTGCGGGGACGCAAACAGCGTCTTCTTGTCGGCGTATTCGACGATCCGCCCCAGATACATCACCGCGACCCGGTGGCTGATATGCTCCACCACAGCCAGATTGTGGGAAATGAACAGATAGGACAGGTTCATGTCCCGCTGCAAATCCATCAGCAGATTGATCACCTGCGCCTGGATCGACACGTCCAGCGCCGAAACCGGCTCATCCGCGACGATGAAGCCGGGGTCCAACGCCAAGGCCCGCGCGATTGACACGCGCTGCCGCTGCCCGCCGGAAAACTGGTGCGGGAAACTGCGCATCTGTCCCGGACGCAGACCCACGCGGGCGAACAATGCCGCCACCCGTGCCTCCCGGTCCTTCGGATCGCCGACGCCGTGCACCTTCAGCGGCTCTCCCACGATATCGCCCGCGCGCATGCGGGGATTCAGGGAGGAGAACGGGTCCTGGAACACGATCTGCATCTGTCGCCGCAGCGGACGCAGCTCCTCTCGGCTGAGATTGACGATGCTGCGGCCGGTCACCTTGATGTCGCCGGAGGTCGGCTCTATCAGGCGCAGCACGACCCGGCCGACGGTGGACTTACCGCAACCGCTTTCGCCGACCAGACCCAGGGTTTCGCCGGCATTGATGCTGAACGTCACGCCGTCCACGGCATGCACGTTGCCGACCGTGCGGCGCAACAGCCCCTTCTTGATCGGGAAATACTTCCGCAGGTCGGTGACGTCGATAAGCGGTGTCTGTGCCATAATGACCTGCCTATACCCGCCAGCACGCGGCGTAATGATCGTCGGCCTTGAGCTCGAACGGTGGACGCGACTGGGTGCAGCGCGCTTCCGACATCGAACAGCGTGGACTGAACGCGCAACCCGGCGGCAGATCGTTCAACGGCGGGACGATGCCCGAGATTTCCTGCAACCGCTCCGGCTCGTCGACCTCCACGCCCCGCGCGCTGTTGACGTGCGGGATGGAGTTCAACAGACCGCGCAGATAGGGATGCATCGGGCGGGCGAAGATTTCGCCGACCGGCGCTTCCTCGACCTTGCGGCCGGCATACATCACGACGACGCGCTGCGCGGTTTCGGCGACGACGCCAAGATCATGCGTAATCAGCACCACGGCGGTGCCGAATTCGGCCTGCAGGTCGCCGATCAGGTCCAGGATCTGCGCCTGGATGGTGACGTCCAGCGCGGTGGTGGGTTCGTCCGCCACCAGCACTTTCGGGCGGCAGGCCAGGGCCATCGCGATCATGGCTCGTTGACGCATCCCGCCCGACATCTGGTGCGGGTATTCGCGGGCGCGACGTTCCGGTTCCGGGATGCGGACATGTTGCAGCATCTCGATCGCCCGCTTGCGCGCCACCTGCGCGGATGCCTTGTCGTGCAGCATGACCATTTCGGCGATCTGCTTGCCCACTGTCAGCAGTGGGTTCAGCGCCGTCATCGGTTCCTGGAAGATCATCGCGATCTTGCTGCCGCGCATCTGCCGCATCGCGGCTTCGTCGAGCTTCAGCAGATCCTGGCCATCCAGCTTGACGCTGCCGGAGGTGATTTCCCCGGGCGGCATCGGGATCAGGCGCATCAAAGACAGGGCGGTGATGGTCTTGCCACAGCCGGACTCTCCGACGATGGCCAGGGTCTGACCGGCTTCGACCGTGAAGGACACGTCCTGGACCGCGCGGACCAGGCCGCGGCGGGTGTGAAAGACCGTGCTCAGGCCGGAAACTTCAAGGACGGGTGCCATCAGTCGCGCTGCCTCGGGTCCAGGGAGTCGCGCAGGGCGTCACCCGTCAGGTTCGATCCGAACACGACCAGGCTGATGGCAAGACCTGGGAAGATCACCAGCCATGGGGCCGTGCGCACATATTCCGCCGCGGATTCGGACAGCATCCGACCCCAGGACGGGTAGGGTTCCGGCACGCCAAGGCCCAGGAACGACAGCGACGCCTCGGTCAGGATCGTCGATCCCAACTGCGCCGTCGCCAGTACGATCAGGGGTGCCAGAGTATTGGGCAGGATGTGCACCACGGCGATACGCATCTCGCTCATGCCGATGGCCTTGGCGGCTTCGACGAACGGCATCTCGCGCAGCGCCAGAACATTGGATCGGATCACGCGGGCCACGTGGGGCACCAGCGGGATCGCGATAGCGATGATCGTGTTTCGCAGGGACGGGCCAAGCGACGCGGTAATCACCAGCGCCATGACGAGCAGCGGGAGCGCGTCCATGACCTCGGTCACGCGTTGGACGATCAGGTCGAACCAGCCGCCAAGATAGCCACAGGCCAAGCCGACCGCGGCGCCGAGGCCACTGCCCAGCAGCGTCGCACCGACCGCCACCGCGAGTGATACCCGCGCGCCGTGTATGAGGCGCGACAGCACGTCGCGCCCCATCATATCCGCCCCCAGCAGGTTGACGTCAGACGGTCTCGCGAGCGAGGCGCGCGCGTTCGTCGAGAACGGGTCAAGCGGCGCCACGTAGTCGGCGAAGATCGCGCAAAGGACGAACGTGATCATGATCAACGCGCCGCCAACCCCCAGCGGATAGCGCCGAGAGAGGTAAAGAACCTCGCTCAGGAACCCCGGTTTGCTCGGGCGTGTTTCGGAGACTGACGTGCTCATTCGCTGTACCGGATGCGGGGATCGATGACCATGTAGATCAGGTCGACGATCAGGTTGATGAGGACCAGGATGGTTGCCGTGAACATCACGAGGTTTTGCACCATCGGATAGTCACGCCAGCGAATTGCCTCCACCAGGAAGCGAGCGACGCCGGGGATATTGAACACGGTTTCGGTCACGATCAGGCCGCCGAACAGGAAGGCGACTTCGATGCCGATGATAGTCACGACCGGCAGCAGAGCGTTACGCAGGGCGTGGTTATAGGTAACCACCCGTTCCGACAGGCCCTTTGACCGCGCCGTCCGGACGAAGTCCTGGCGCAGCACTTCCAGCATCGTCGACCGGGTCAGGCGCATGATCAGCGCCGAACTGCGGAAGCCCACAGCCGCCGCCGGCACCATCATCATCGCGAGCCACGCCCAGAATGTTGGCGGGTTCCGATCGTAGATCGGGATCGTGCCGAACCAGTGGACACAGGCCATCAGGATCAACAGGCCGAGCCAAAAGGATGGCATGGAGAGGCCGGAGAGGCTGGTGAGCCGAAGCAGGTAGTCGAGCACCGTGTTCTGCCGCACCGCGCTGATGACGCCAAGCGGCACGCCCATGATGACCGAGAAGATCAGCGCCAACACGGCAAGCTGGGCGGTGATGGGGATGCGCGGGGCTATCTCCTCCGCCACCGGCTTCTCGGACACATAGGAGTAGCCCATATCCCCCTGCATCAGGCCGCCGATCCACTGGGCGTATTGCTGGTAGATGGGCAGATCCAGACCGAGATCGGCGACGATCTTGGCCTTCTCCACCGGATCGATCAGGCCAGCCGAGTCGAAGAGGATGTCGGCGATATTGCCGGGGACGATGCGCAGCAGCACGAAGATGACGACCGACACGCCGAATAGCGTGACGATCATCAGCAGCAACCGCCGGATCAGATAGGACAGCATGGGATCAGGTTATCCTTATCGTTCCAGCCACGCGTTTTCGAACCGCCAGTGGTTGTAGATGCTGTTGACCGCGAGCTTCAGGCCCTTGACGTGCGGCCACCAGCAGGTCCCGCCTTGCGACTGGTAGATGACCGGGCGCGCGGCGTCTTCCTGAAGCTTCTTGTCGATTTCCCATACCAGCTTCTTCCGCGCGTCGAAATCGGTCATCTGGGACTGCTGGCGGTAGAGCTTCTCCAGGTCCGGATTGCAGTAGCCGGTGTAGTTCCGCTCCGATCCGCAGGTGTAGTTCTCGAAGAACTGCACATCAGGATCGTCGATTCCGGTGCCCTGGACGTTCATGCCCACGGCGTAGTCCTTCTTCAGCATCTTGGCATACCACACCGAGCTGTCGAGCACTTCGAGCTCACCCTGGATATAGACGCTTTTCAGATGGTCGATCAGGATCACCGAGGCGTCGCGATAGCTGGCGACGTTGCGGGTCGACACCTTCAACGGCATCATCTTGTCTGGGCCGTAGCCCAGTTCCCGCATGATCTTGCGGCCTTCCTCGCGACTTTTCTCGACATCGCCGCCATAGCCGGGAATGGTTTCCATATACTCGGGCGACCAGCCCCATATCCCCTCGGGCGGGGCCAGCATCGCGCCGCCGATCTTGTTGATGCCGCGGCTGATGATGTCGGAGAACGCCTGGCGGTCGATCGACAGCACCAGCGCTTTGCGCAGGCGCGGATCGTCGAACGGCGGCTTGTCGCGATTGATCAGCAGGTTGCCCTGGGTGTTGGATGCCTGCACCACGCACTGCATCTGCGGCACCTGGGCCTGGACCTCTTTCGCGTTCTCGGGGTTCAGTTCCCCTGTCAGCGTCAGATCATGCCGCCCCGCCACCAGTGCCAGAATCGAGGTCGCTCGGCTGGAGATGATCGTGTACTCGATGCCGTCGAGATACGGCACGCCGGGCTTCCAGTAGTCCGGGTTGCGGACCAGCTTGATGCCCTCATTCTGCTTGAACTGCGCGAACTTGAACGGCCCGGTGCCGATCGGGGCCGTTCGCATCTGCGGGCCGCTGACATGGCATGGATAGATCGGCGAGAACCCGCCCGCCAGCATCACGAGCAGGGACGGCTGCGGATTCTCGAGCTGAAATGTTACTTCGGTAGGGCCGTTGGTGGTGATTTCCTTGATGTTCCACCACCACGTCTTGCGGGGATTCTTGCGCATCTTGCCGTCGACTCGCCCGGTCACGACGTCCCAGGTGCATTTCACATCCTCGCTGGTGAACGGCTTGCCGTCATGCCAGCGAACACCTTCCCGCAGCTTGAAAACCAGACGTTTGCCCCCATCCTCCCACGACCAGGAAGTGGCGAGATCGGGTACGATCCGGTCGGGCCGGTTTTGCTCGCTGTTCGGATCGAAGAGCACGAGGTTGTTGAACACCGCCATGAACGGCATCGCGGTGGAAATCGTGGCTTCTTCGTGGATGGAGGCGCTGGGCGGATTGTCCCGGTGTGTCACGCGCAGCACACCGCCCTGCTTCTGGGCGAGGGCGGACCCGGCGATGGTACACACCATCAACCCACACCCCAATGCCAAACGCGCAAGCAAGCCCGCCATGAACGCCATCCCCCGTTATCCGTTATCCGCCATCTAATCGAGGGGTCCCGGGGTTGGCAACCGGCGCCAGGTTACGAAGCGGACAGCCTGCCTTGCCTTTCGATAAATTCGGCGACCTCGGGAACGCCGACTCCGGCACGGACATTGGCAAAGATGAAGGGCCGGTCTACACGCATGCGGCGTGCATCGCGATCCATGACTTCCAGACTGGCACCGACGAAAGGTGCCAGATCGATCTTGTTGATAACAAGAAGATCGCTGCGAGTGATACCCGGCCCCCCCTTGCGGGGGATCTTGTCGCCGGCCGAAACATCGATCACGTAAATCGTCAGATCGGCGAGTTCCGGACTGAAAGTCGCTGCCAGGTTGTCGCCGCCTGATTCAATGAGGATCAAATCCAGGGCGGGAAAGCGACGGCGCATCTCGGCCACACCGGCCAGATTGATGCTGGCATCCTCCCGGATCGCGGTATGCGGGCAACCGCCGGTTTCGATCCCCATGATCCTTTCCGGCGGCAGGGAGCCGGCCCGGGTCAGGAATTCCGCGTCTTCCTTCGTGTAGATGTCGTTGGTGATGGCGGCGATGTCGTAGCGCTGACGAAAATGCTTGCACAGCGCATCCATCAGGGCGGTCTTGCCGGTGCCGACCGGACCGCCGACACCCACGCGCAACGGGCCGTGGGGGGAGCTTGCTTGCTTGGATGTCACGAGTGGGGCAATCATGAGCGGAACAGCCTTGTGTACTGGGTTTCGTGACGCATGGATGCCAGGTCCGAGCGGAACGCGCAGCCGCCCAGATCGTCCGCACCGGCGCCCCGCGTCGCGCGCATCGTGGCCAGAACCACGGGCTCCAACGCCGCCAGAACCCGCAATCCGGCGGTCTGACCCAGCGGCACAAGGCGGACGGCGGCGGAGATGAGAGTAGCGGCAAAGGCTTGCAGGTAGGCGGCGGCGGCATCGTCCTCCCCTATCCCGTGCGCACCGGCCTGGGCGCCGACCGCGACGGGATAGGGCAGGTTCTCAGGCAGGATTTTTCCGCCCCACACCAGGGCCGCCAGGGCGAACGCCCTGCCTTGCGCCAGGGATTCGGCCTGTCGTTCGGCGCTCGCGGCGGTTGCGACCGCGAGTTCCGCGACCGCCTCCAGTGACATCGGCGGCTCGGGGGGATCGTTTGGAGACTTGCTGGAATGCTGGGTCGGTGACCCGTCACGGTCCGCTACCCTCGCGCGGTGTGCCATGCGCAGCAATGTCACATCGGTGCGACCGGACCCCAGGGCCAGGACATCGGTCAACCACAGAAGCAGATCGGCCTCGTTCTTGATATCGCCCGTTTCCACGGCCCATTCCAGGCCGTGGGAATACGCGAATCCGCCGGTCGGGAAGGCGGGGGACAACCACGCCAGAAGCCGCAGCAGAGCCTGTCGCTCCGCGTGGTCAATGGTGGTGGTCATCGTCGTGGTCGTGGTGGTGATGCGGCGCGGCGCCGGCGGCATAGGCGCCGGCCTCGGGATCGAACGGCGCGTCGATCGCATCGACATGCCCGCCCAGGCCTTCCACCATGTCCCGGATCACATGGTCGGCACGAATGCGGATGCGGTCGCCCAGCAGTTGCACCGGCAGATGGCGGTTGCCCAGATGCCAGGCGATGCGGACCAGTTCAGCATCATCATGCGCGTGGATTTCCAGCAGCGGCTCCGGGCGAGCCTGGACCCGGATGATGCCGGTTTCGACGACGAGACCGTCACCGTCGCGAAGGCGAACCGCCTGGGGCAGGTCGATCAGCACGTCCTGCCCGGACGTGGTGGGCAGGAGGATGCGGCGGCGATGGCGGCGGTCGAAGTCGATCAGGACATGGTCGATCGCTTGAACTGGGTCCCAGGTGCCGGCCGGCAGGACTCGATCGGCGCGCATCAGAACAGAAAGTAGCGCTGGGCCATCGGCAGGACCGTGGCGGGTTCGCAGGTCAGCAGGACGCCGTCGGCGCGGACCTCGTAGGTTTCCGGATCGACCTCGATCACCGGCATGGCGTCGTTGTTGACCATGGACGCCTTGCCGATGCCGCCGCGGGTGTCGCGCACCGCCACCAGGCGGCGGTTCAGCTTCAGCGCGTGGCCGATGCCGCCATCCAGCGCCGCGCCGGACACGAAGGTCACGCAGCTTTCCGCCATTGCTCGTCCGAACGCGCCGAACATGGGGCGGTAATGCACCGGCTGCGGCGTCGGGATGGAGGCATTGGGATCGCCCATCGCCGCCACCACGATCGTGCCGGCCTTGATGACCAGGTCGGGTTTGACGCCGAAGAACGCGGGCGACCACAGCACCAGATCGGCAAGCTTGCCCGTGGCGATGGAGCCGACCTCATGCGCGAAACCCTGCGCGATGGCGGGGTTGATGGTGTATTTCGCGATGTAGCGCTTCACCCGCGCGTTGTCGTTGCGCTCGTTGTCGCCGGGGAGCGATCCGCGCTGGGTCTTCATCTTGTGCGCCGTCTGCCAGGTGCGGATGATGACCTCACCCACCCGGCCCATCGCCTGGCTGTCGGACGACATCATGGAAAGCACGCCCAGATCGTGCAGGATGTCCTCGGCGGCGATGGTTTCCTTGCGGATGCGGCTTTCGGCGAAGGCGATATCTTCCGGGATGTTGCTGTCCAGGTGATGGCACACCATCAGCATGTCCAGATGTTCGTCCAGCGTATTGGCCGTGTAGGGACGCGTCGGGTTGGTGGAGCTGGGCAGCACGTTGGGCAGGCCCGCCACCTTGATGATGTCGGGCGCGTGGCCGCCACCGGCGCCTTCGGTGTGAAAGGCGTGGATCGTGCGTCCGGCGATGGCGGCGATGGTGTCCTCGACAAAGCCCGACTCGTTCAGGGTGTCGGTGTGGATCATCACCTGGACATCGAAACGATCGGCAACGGACAGGGCGTTGTCGATGGCGGCGGGCGTGGTGCCCCAGTCCTCATGCAGTTTCAGGCAGGAGGCGCCGGCGCGGATCAT
>CAMBXJ010000163.1 GCA_945871455.1 Asaia bogorensis | reverse complement strand
CCGACGTCCGATTCCCGCTTGTTCGCACCCGCAGCATCCGCCTAGTGTGTCACATGGTGCAATTCCTGCTGCGACGCCTGCTGGTCGCGCTGCTCGTCAGCGTTACGGTTCTGACCTTCGCCTTCGCCCTCACCCGCCTGTCGGGCGATCTGGCGATTTCGATTGCCGGCCCGAACGCCACCGCCAACGATATCGAGGTCGTTCGCAAGGCCTATGGCCTCGACCAGCCGTTGATCACCCAATTCTTCAGTTGGGTTGGGCGCGCCATGGTCGGCGATTTCGGCCAGTCCTATTTCTACCGCGAACGCGTCTCCACCCTGATCTTCTCGCGTCTGCCCATCACCCTGACGCTGGGCCTGGTGGGACTGAGCATCGCGGTGTCCGTGGCGCTGCCGCTGGGGGTGATTTCGGCCCTGCGGGAGGGGCGCCCGATCGATCGGGCGATCTCCTTGGTCGCGTTGGTCGGGCAGGCAATGCCGAGCTTCTGGCTGGCGCTGGTGCTGATGATTACGTTCGGCCTGAACCTGGGATGGCTGCCGATTTCGGGCACCGGGACCTGGCAGCATTTCGTGATGCCGGGGATCGTGCTGTCGTTTTCGGCCATTCCGGGGCTGCTGCGACTGACCCGCAGCGGTATGATCGACGCGATGGCGGCCGATTATATCCGCACCGCGCGCGCCAAGGGACTGTCGCGCATGTCGATCGTCCTGAAACATGCCGCGCGCAATGCCGCGATGCCGGTGGTTTCCATCGCCGCGGTGCAGTTGGGCTTTATGCTCGGCGGGTCCGTCGTGATCGAAACGGTGTTCGCCCTGCACGGTGTCGGATTCCTGGCCTGGGAGTCGATCAGCAAGAACGATTTCCCGACCGTCCAGGCTGTCGTGCTGTTGCTGGCAGTCATCTACACCTTGCTGACATTGGGGGCTGATTTGCTGAACGCGCTGCTCGATCCCCGGCTGCGCGCGCAATGAAGCCGGTCAGCAAGCTGGGCCTGTGGATCGGCGCGTTCATCGTCGGTTTCACTCTGTTCCTGGCAATCTTCGCGCCATTGCTGGTGACGCATGATCCGTTTGCGCAAGATCTGTCCCGCCGCCTCGTCCCCCCCTTCTGGATGGACGGTGGCGGCATCACTCACCCGCTGGGCACCGACCAACTGGGCCGCGACTATTTGGCCCGCCTGATCTACGGCGCCCGAATCTCGATGCTGATCGGTATCCTGACCATGGTCGCGTCCGGCCTGCTTGGCACCACCATGGGTGTGATCGGAGGCTTCTATGGCGGGCGGGTCGACGATTTCGTGCTGTTCGCCATCACCGCGCGCCTGTCGATCCCGCTGATCCTGGTCGCATTGGCCGTGGTGGCACTGGTCGGCAGTTCCCTGACCGTCGTTGTGGCAACCCTGGGACTGCTGCTGTGGGAGCGGTTCGCGGTCGTGGCGCGCGTCGCAACCATGCAGGTACGCACATTGGACTTTGTCGCAGCGGCCTGGGCGGCGGGCTGTTCCCGATCGCATATCCTGCTGCGGGAGGTGCTGCCGAACATCCTGTCACCGCTTGCGGTCGTGGCGACCTTGGAAATGGCGCTGGCGATTCTGTTGGAGGCCGCTTTGTCGTTCCTGGGCCTGGGTGTGCCGCCGCCAATGCCATCCTGGGGGCTGATGATCGCCGAGGCCAAGGATTACATGTTTTTCAGCCCATGGGTGATCATGGTGCCCGGCCTGTCGCTGGCCGTGCTGGTGTTCGGGATCAACCTGCTGGGGGACGGTTTGCGCGACCTGCTGCGCACCGGACGCACGACCTGATGGGCGCGCCTTCGCACGACGTGATGGGCGCGCCTTCGCACGACGTGATCGGCGCGCCTTCGCACGATGTGATGAGCGCGCCTTCGCACGACGTGATGAGCGCGCCTTCGCACGATGTGACCCGCCCGCCCGCGAAACCCCGTCATGGTGGGCGAAGGCCCACCATCCACGACTTTCGATGGATCAACCTCCCAAGTCGTGGATGGCGGGCCTTCGCTCACCATGACGGGAAGAGGCAGGAGCCACCGCGCCCCACCGCCGTCGGGCCATCGGTCGAAGGCACGGCATGACCACCGCCCTTCTGGAAATCGACCGCCTCGACATCGGCTTCGGCCCACTCAGCGCCGTCCGGGGCGCTTCGTTGCGGGTGAGACGCGGCGAAACCCATTGCCTCGTCGGAGAATCCGGCTGTGGCAAATCGGTCACCGCTTTGGCCGTGATGGGGCTGTTGGCACGCAACGCCACCCGCAACGCCGCTTCCATGCGCTTCGACGGCCAGGAACTGATGGGCCTGGACGAGAAATCCATGTCTCGGCTGCGCGGCGACCGCATGGCAATGATCTTCCAGGAACCGATGACCAGCCTGAATCCGGCCTACACCGTCGGGTCCCAGATGGCCGAGGTGATGGTGCGCCACCGTGGCGGCAAGCGACAGGCGGCTCTGGATCGGGCGGCCGAATTGCTGGCGAAGGTGCGGATTACCTCGCCCGGCATGCGGCTGGGCCAGTATCCACACCAGCTTTCCGGCGGGCTGCGTCAGCGCGTGATGATCGCGATGGCGCTGATGTGCAGCCCGGAACTGCTGATCGCCGATGAGCCGACCACCGCGCTGGATGTCACCGTCCAGGCTCAGATCCTGCGACTGCTGGCTGATCTGCAAAAGGACCTGGGACTGGCGATCCTGTTGATCACTCATGACCTCGGCGTCGTCGCTCGCACGGCGCATCACGTTTCCGTGATGTATGCCGGGCAGGTGGTGGAAACCGCCCCGGTGGCCGATCTGTTCGCCAACCCGATGCATCCCTACACGCGCGGCCTGCTCTCCTGCGTCCCGGTTCCGGGCAAGGTGCGTCCGGGCGATCCGCTGGGCTCGATCCCCGGCATGGTGCCGCGGGTGGACCATGCCTTCGCCGGCTGCGCCTTCCGGGAGCGCTGCGATCTGGCCCGCCCGGATTGCACCGGCACGATCCCTCGCCGCGATTTCGCCCCCGGCCACGACTATCTGTGCCAGATCCAGCCCGCCGCCCTGGTGACGGCATGAACACACCACTGATCGAGGTCCGCGACGTCGGCCAGCGCTTCCGCGTCAACTCCGGCCTGTTGGAGAAGAAGCGCCAGGTGGTCGCGGTCGATGGCGTCTCCCTGACGCTGATGCAGGGCGATGTCCTGGGCATCGTCGGCGAGTCGGGCTGCGGCAAGTCCACACTCGCCCGCATCATCCTGGGCCTGCTGCCGCCCACCACCGGCGATGTCCTGATCGACGGGCAGAACCTGTCGAAGCTGGACCGACGGGAGCGAGCGCGTCTGATCCAACCCGTGTTCCAGGACCCGTTCTCATCCCTGAACCCGCGCCGCATGGTGCGCGATATCGTGGCATTGCCGTTGCACGCCCAGAGGGACGTTTCCACGGCCGACATGCGCAAGCGGGTCGACAGCATGCTGGAACGAGTCGGTCTGGACCCGGCGATGGGGGATCGTCTGCCCGCGCAACTGTCTGGCGGGCAGCGCCAGCGGGTGGCGATTGCCCGCGCCCTGGTGCTGCGTCCCCGCATCGTGGTGTGCGACGAACCGACCAGCGCGTTGGATGTGTCCGTTCAGGCACAGATTCTGAACCTGCTAGCGGAACTGCGGCGGGAGTTCGGTCTGTCCTATCTGTTCATCAGCCACAATCTGGCGGTTATCGAGCATGTCGCCACCGAGGTGGCGGTGATGTATCTCGGCCGCATCGTGGAGCGGAACGAGACCGCGTCCCTGTTTCACGCGCCGAAGCACCCCTACACGAAGGCCTTGCTGGCCTCGGTCCTGACGCCGGAACCGGGGCTGGGCATCCCGGAAACCGGACTGGGAGACGCGATGCCAGACCCGGCCAATGTGCCTGTCGGCTGTCGGTTCCATCCGCGCTGCCCGGTGGCGATCGAACGGTGCGCACGAGACGCACCGGTCATCACCCAGGAAGGCAACGGCATCACCGAATGTCACCTGGTCGCCGCGGCCTGAGCGTCTCGATTTTGGGGCTTGTGGGCGAGCAACCGAATCGTATGGAGCGACGGACCGGTCTGCTCCGTCATGGCGGGCTCAGGCCCACCATCCACGATTTCGGTTGTCGCGGCTTGGTAAAGTCGTGGATGCCGGCCTCCGCCGGCATGACGAGGAGGCGCCGGTCGGTATCAGCCCGCGGCGGCCCGTTCCCGCGCCAGCAGCGCCTGCTTCCGGGGTACGCCCCAGCGATAGCCGGTCAGATCGCCGTCGGCGCCCACCACCCGATGGCAGGGCACCGCCAGCGAAACCGGGTTTGTCGCGCACGACCGCGCCACGGCACGGACTGCGCGCGGGTTGCCGACCATCTCGGCCAGTTGCCCGTAAGTGCGGGTTTCGCCCGGTGGGATCCGGCACAAGGTCTGCCACACGCGCTGCTGGAACGCCGTGCCGCGCAGGTCCAGCGGCAGGTCGAGCGCTTGTTTCGGTTCCCGCAGGAAATCCAGCACGTTCCGCACCGTCTCGGCCAGGGCCGAGTCGTCGGTGACGACCTGGGCGCGCGGGAAACGGCGACATAGATCGCCCATCAGCGCGTCGTCGGGTTCGGCAAAGCCCAGGAAGCAGACGCCCTTGTCGGTGGCCCCAACCAGCAGGCGGCCGAACGGACTGTCGGCCAGGGCGGTGCGGATGATTTCGCCGTCGCCACCACGCCGAGCGGCGCCGGGGGTCATGCCGAGGAGTGTGGAGGTCTTTTCGTAGACCCGACTCTCCGAGCCGAACCCCGCGTCCGCGACGGCATCGGCTACGCGGGCGCCGCTGGCCAGGGCGGCGTGCAGCCGACGTGCTCGGACACCTTCCGCGTAGCTGCGAGGGGTGACGCCGGTGTGGTCGCGGAACATCCGCAGGAAGTGGAACCGCGAATAGCCTGACCGTGCCGCCAGGGTGTCGAGCGAGGGCATGGCTTCCGCTGCCTCGATAAAGGCGCAGGCGTCCTGCACCACGGCCTGGGCGATCCGGGCACGTTCGCCCTTTGGGTCGCAGCGCTTGCAGGCGCGGAATCCGGCGTCCTCGGCCAGGGTGACGCCGGCGAAGAAGCGGACGTTCTTGCGCAAGGGGCGAGGGGAAGGGCAGCCCGGGCGGCAATAGACGCCCATGGTGGTGACGGCATACAGGAATGGGCCAGGTTCGCGGGCGAGGACCTGCTGCCAGAGAAGCTCATCTGGGGGCAGGTCGGCGATTTGCACGTCGTTCATGACGCCACTGTGGGGAAAGTAAAGGGTGAACGCCATCCGGTGCGTGCTTTGGGTCGGCGGGGCTTCCGCTCTAACCGCCCTTGGCGGGACCCAAGAGGCCGCGCTCCTTGGTTGGGGTCCCCCAGGGCCTTTGGGGCCGAAGCCCTACCTGATCACGATCTCCACCCGCCGGTTCTGCGGCTCCCGCGTGTTCGGCCCCGTCGGCACCAGCAGCTTGGTATCTCCGAACCCGGTCGCGGTAATCACATTGCGCGGCACGCCGTTCTTCACCAGCTCCGCCGCCACCGCCTGGGCTCGCCGGACAGACAGACCCTGATTGTAGGTCTTGCTGCCCGATGTGTCGGTATAGCCGTTCGCCTCGATCCGGGTGTACTGCACCTTGGTGGAATTTTCCGCCGCTTCCTTCACGATCTGGCGCGCCCGATCCGTCAGGGTCGCCTTGTCCCAATCGAAGAACACCAGATACGACCGTGCCGCCTGCGCCGCGGGGGCCGGAGTCGCCGCCCCCGGCATTGCCGGCGGCGCGACGTTAAAGGCATAGCGCACGCCCAGCAGGAAACTGTGGTTGTACTGGTTCTGCAAGGTCAGCGTCTGGCGAGCGCCGCCCGGGGTGATGGTGTTGCTGAACGTCTCATTCCCGGCGACCCCGAAAAACCGATATTCGGTGGACAGCGAAAGTCCCGGAACCCCAGGCATCGGGAAGGACAGCCCGGCGATGGCCTGCACCGCGAGATTACCCTTGGTGCCTTCGGTCCGGCTGCTGACCCCCGGGAACGGGTTGATGGTCAGGTTCTGTGCGTTGGTCCAGGCATATCCGAGCCCGCCGCCGACATAGGGATAAATCCACGGGGACCCGACATCCATGTCGAACAACACGTTCACCATGGCGCCATAGGTGACCAGGCTACCACTGGCTGGTGCGCTCACGGTTCCGGTGGCGCGAGTGACCCCGGTGTTCCGGTAATTGCCCTCCAACTCCAGACGCAGCCCGTTGCCGAAGCCGTATCCGATGCTGCCGAGACCGACAAATCCGCCGTTGGTCTGCAACTGCGTGCGGGGATTGGTGGGGGCCAAGGTTTTTACCGTGACATCCTGCGGCAGGTTGTAGCCCGCGCCGGCGCCCAGATAGACCCCCTGGAAAGGCTGAGCCCACGCGCTGGACCCGATCATGGCGACCCCGGCGGCCAGCGCCGAACCAACAAACCTGCTCGTTACCACAAGCTTTATCCTTGCGTGTCTGCCGGCCGCTTTCCGACGGGATATCAGCGGCGAGCGGGGAAAAATGCTGCATCGTCAATGCTGCATCGTCAATGCCGCACCATCAGGGATTTGTCACGTTATGTCGTCGCGGTTCGCCAAATCGGCGCCGAACCCCACGGCCATCGAGCCGATGGATGCCAAACCCGTGCCGCAACGAAAATGGGGCGCCTCTCGGCGCCCCTGTTCCCGTATCGTCGTCCGCGTGATCGAAGATCAGCGAATGATGATTTCCACGCGCCGGTTCTGCGGCTCACGGGTGTTCGGGCCGGTCGGCACCAGCAGCTTGGTGTCGCCGAAGCCTGTCGCCGTGATCGCGTTACGCGGCACGCCATTCTTGACCAGTTCCGCGGCAACCGCTTGAGCGCGGCGAACCGAGAGGCCCTGGTTGTAGGTCTTGGCGCCCGACGTGTCGGTGTAGCCGTTCACTTCGATGCGGGTGTACTGGACCTTCGTCGAATTGTCGGCGGCTTCCTTCACGATCTGGCGAGCGCGATCCGTGAGGGTCGCCTTGTCCCAATCGAAGAACACCAGGTAGGAACGGGCGGCCTGCGCGGCCGGAGCCGGGGTCGCGGCGGCGGCGGCCATCGGCGCCTGACCGAAGTTGTACCGCACGCCAATCAGCAGCGAGTGGTTGTAGTTGTTGTTCAGCGTGACGTTGCCGCGGGTCGGCGCGCCAACGGTCGGGACCGTTACGGCGCTGTATTCGCGATCGCCAGCCAGACCCATGAAGCGGTATTCCGCCGTCAGGGCGAGGCCAGGGGCCGCCGCGATCGGCATCGCCGCACCCAGGATCGCCTGGTAGGCGAACGCACCCTTGGTGCCGGTGCTGATGATCGTGCGACCGGTGCTGCTGGCGCCATAGCCATTCTGCAGGTTCACCGCCTGATAGCCGACGCCGGCGCCGATATAGGGCTGGAACATCGAGCTGAGGCCGACGAAGTCATACAGCACGTTGACCATGCCGCCATACTTCTGCTCACGCGCGCCGCCGGTCACGTTCGTGCCGGGGAAGCCGCTCGCGCTGTTCAGCGAGTTGTAGCGGTAGGCGCCTTCGACCTCGGCGCGGAGGCCGTTGCCGAAGCCATAACCGAGCGACAGAACGAAAGCCGGCCCAACCGTGGAGCCGAACTTGCCGCTCGACGTGGTGCCTGGGATCGTCTTGATCGTCTGCTGCTGCATGATGTTCACGCCGGCGCCAGCGCCGACATAAATTCCCTTGACAGCCTGCGCGTTGGCCGCGACCGGCAGTGCCAGAACCGTGGCAGCTACCAGAGCACTTCGGAGCTTCATTCACTTTCTCCTAATTTGGGTTCGATGCGGCGCGAGCGATGGACTACCGCGCTTCTCATGCAAACTACATATCCCATTCCCGGTGGCCCTGACGAGGGGGTCAATGTGGGTTTCACGTCACTTGTGCTTTTTCGGCAACAGAGTCAGAGCGAAGCTGCCACAGGTGTTTCGTCCCCGGGCGGGGATAGTTTTGAAACTTACAGTCAATATCTCGGTATAACAATCGGACATCCGCCGCTGTTCCTGTCGGTTGCCCGAATTTTCTCCGGCGGAAGAGAGCAGGAGTCGAACCTGCCCGGGACCGCTCGGCGGCCCCAACCGGGTTTGAAGTCCGGCCGACCCACCGGGGCCGCTTCTCCTCCACCGCCGAGTATGGACCGTGTGCCGGCCGACGCAAAGTCGTGGCCCGCCGGAACCACGCATCGTCATCGTCAGATCGGACCTGAAATCCCGGACCGATCCTGCCCGAGCTGTGCCAGAAACCCCGTCTCCTCGGCCTCCTCCAGGCACCGGCAATCCAGCCACAGCCGCCCCTGGCCCACCCGACCGATCACCGGACGCGGCAATCGACGCAGGATCGCCGCCAATGCCTCCAACCCGTGTCCCTGTATCGTCACGGCAACCGATGCCAGCAAATCGACCGGCAAAGCACCCGAGCCGATCTGGCTGCGGCAGGCCTCGATCTC
>CAMBXJ010000162.1 GCA_945871455.1 Asaia bogorensis | reverse complement strand
AAGGCCGAATTGCTGGCGTTGCTGTCCGGGGCAGACCCAGACACACACACGCACGCAACGGCTGGGCTGCCTGACCCGGAAACCATAGGGGGTCATAGGGGTCATAGGCCAACCGACCAATGGCCGGACGAAGGCGACGCAGGGATACCCCGCCGCTACCCCAGGGCGGTAGCCGGTCTGTCGCGCGCCTCCCAATGCCGTCCGGTATCCTGGGCTGATCCGGCGGCGCGACCGTCCCCCGGTTCGTGGTGCCGGAATTGTGAGTATTCCCGCTGGTGGGGCGATGCGTCCGGCTGGCGGTGCTGGACCTGCCATCCGCCGGACGGGCTGACCTTGGGAACTTTCGAGGAAGTGCGGACATGACCGACGCGAAAGCTGAAACTACAGAGGACAAGCAGGGCGCCGGCCGGTGGCAGCCTGGGCAATCCGGAAATCCGTCTGGCCGCCCCAAGGGCGCCCGTCATGCCGCGCTGCTGGCCCTGGATGCGATCGGGGACGGTGCGGCGGGGGAGGTGATGCAAGCCGTTGTGGATGCTGCCAAGGGCGGGGACATGCGGGCCGCTGAAATCCTCCTGCGACGCCTATGGCCCGAACGAAAGGGCCGGCCGCTGGCGATGGAACTGCCCACGATCGGGAGCGCGGCAGACCTGCCGGCGGCGGTTGGCGCCGTGGTCCAAGCGGTTGCAACGGGCGAGTTAACGGCCGAGGAAGGGCAAGCCATCGCGGCTATGCTGGAAGGCCAGCGGCGGGCGATTGAGACGGCGGACCTGGCGGTAAGGATCGAAGCGTTGGAATTGGCCGGGGGTGGAAAGCGGTGACGATCCGAGGGCTTGCCGGCCGGGTGCGTGATCTGGAACAGGCTGCCAGCCGACAGAGCGGGGTTCGGGTGCTGGTGCGCCCTGCGGACCTGGATGGCGACGCTCTGGCGGCGTGGGAAGCTGAATATCGGGAGGTTCCGCACGATGCGGCGATGACGGTGGTCATTCGGCAATTTGCTACCGGTCGGCAGGATTGAGCGTGGACGAATTTATGGGGTAGGCGCTTGTAGTCGGTCTATCTTGCGGTAATCCGATAGACTGTCACTGACCCCAAGTCCTCGATCTTCCCAATCCCGCATTCGTAGTCTCCGCGTGTCAATCTGGGATCGTCATGCGCCCTCGCCTGCGCCGCGACCCATGACCGGCACCTGTCGAGGGTCTTTACGTCGTAAGCGGCCCGGTGAACTGAAAGATTGGCTCGGCTCGGGTAGTAGAATGCATCCACTCGCTCCCATGGCGCCGGGCCGTTGGGCCATAGGAGGTTGTGTAGATCGGCTACGGGGGTCCCGAAGACCAAGTACGCGACCACAACAATTGCAAAGAAGTATTTCAAGGTGAACACGTCCCAAAAGAGACGAAAATGACGCCCAATAGAGAACTCGTTTCCACGATGTGGGACAAATCAAGGCTTATCTTCGCTCCCTGAATGCCCACCGCGAAACTGATATTCAGATACTGACCGCTGATCTGGCCTGTATACGGATACCAGCCACATTCCCTGCCGCTGTCACAACGGCCATAAAGTTTGGCATCGGTCCGAACCACTATTTGAACCGGCGAAGTCGTGCTTTGCTCGCAACCTGTATGCGGGTGGCAGGTATCGGTTCGCTCAAACCGACACCGTATTTCGCTGGCTACCGCTGTCCCGGACAGCATGGCTAGCATCAAGCCCAGCGCAATCCGTCCTGTTAGCCTTTGAGGCAGTATGAGGTTGGGCAGGATCATGGCCGATCGTCGCCGATACATTCCGCCGACGCTAGATGGGGCTGTTTTCCGAGTGTCGAATACGCTTGCACAAATACCATATGACCATATAGTGTTTGCTCATGGACGGAGGGCATGGCTATGCGGCAGGTGGTGAGCTACATCCGGGTTTCGACCGGCAAGCAAGGCAAGAGCGGTTTGGGCATCGAAGCCCAGCGCGAAGCCATCGCCCGCTTTGCCGCCACCGAAGGGTGCGAGGTGGTCGGGCAGTATGTCGAGGTAGAGACCGGCAAGGGCTGTGACGCAATAGACCGCCGTCCCCAACTGGCGGCTGCCTTGGCTGCTGCCCGAAAGGCGAAGGGCGCCGTCGTCGTGGCAAAGCTATGCCGCCTGTCGCGCGACGTGGCGTTTATCTCTGGCCTGATGGCGCAACGTGTGCCGTTCATCGTGGCCGAGCTTGGCGCCGACGCGGACCCGTTCATGCTTCACGTCTATGCCGCCCTGGCCGAGAAAGAGCGCAGCATGATTGCTGATCGGACCCGGGCCGCCCTGGCTGCCAAGAAAGCCCAGGGTGCGACCCTGGGCAATCGGACCAATCTGGCCGAAGCCGCGGCCAAGGGGAACGACGCCAACCGAGCGGCGGCGGACGCCTTCGCGGCCAATGTCCTGCCGGTCGTGCGCCAGATACAGGCGGCAGGGGCGACCACAACCCGCGCCATTGCGAATGCCCTGAATGCCCGTGGCATCCGCACGGCGCGTGGGGGCGCCTGGCACGATTCAACCGTCCGGAACCTGTTGGCACGAGCATGAATAGCCGGGATACTCGAAACCTAACGCATGGCACCCGAGACCGGCGAACTGGACCAGCGCATTACCGCTCTGGAACTGAGCCAAGGCAAGGCGGCAAACCGATGAACACGACCTTGTGCCGCCGCCTCATGCGCCTGGAAGTCCTGGCGTCGCCGCCGTCGCCACCTTATCCGCCCCGGCCGATGGACCGATGGCCGGACAGTGAATTGCTGCGGCTGATGATTGAGAACGGCAGGATACCGCCGGGGGGCGCATTGGCCAGCCTCTCGGATGACGACCTGGCGCGGCTTATCGCTGAGGGCGCGGCGGAATTGGCTGCGGAACATGATCGGCTGATCCGCGACGGAGAGGTGGCAAAGGCCGAGACGTTGCGGCGGATAATGCTTGAGGGAAGCAGCTACGATGGCCGGTGACCTGGCACGGCGTATCGGCAAGCTGGAACTGAGACGCGTGGGTGCGGGCGAAACCGCACCGATGGTTGATCGCGGACCGCCCGAGACGCGGGAGGAGTGGCTGGCGCGGGTGGCCGCCGGTCTGGATTGGGTGCGCTCGGCTGACGGGACCTGGGATGAAGTGCCGAGTGACCGGTGTCGGCCCATTTCCAGCGGCGCCGTGCTTGCCTAGGCTGGGTATACCAGTCCAAGGAGGCGACGATGCGTAGACTGTTCGCCCTAGGCGTCTTGATCGGAACCCTGAATATTCTGCCAAGCCATGCGATGGAACTGTCCATCATACCCGATCCAGAGACGGTCTTTATTGTGGCAGGGGGACGAATCGTCAGTGGCGATGCCGAACGGTTTCGGTTGGCTGTTCGGTCTCAGCCGGGGAAGCAGGTCATCCTAACTATCAGTAGCATCGGGGGGAACGTATTCGAGGCGTCCAAATTGGCTGAACTGGTCAGCGGCTGGCGCATTCCGGTTTTGGCAAGCAAGGTCTGCGTTTCGGCATGCTTCCTTGTCTTTGCGGCCTCGCCAAGCCGTTTTGCAACGCGAACTTCACAAATCGGAGTGCACAGTGCCAGCACCGAAGACGGCGAAAATATTGGAACCATGGCCACGACCACGGCGATGGCGCGGGAGGCTGCCCAGTATGGCGTTCCACAATCAATAATCGGCCGCATGGTAACCACTGGAGCCGACGAAGTTGCCTGGTTGAACGCCTCCGATCTGCGGGCAATGCGAGTGACATATATAGAAGATTTGCCAGGGCCGTCGTCTGCACCACCCGCACCTGTAGCCCCGCCGCCGGTCGCCTCGCTTCCGATGTCGCCGCCTGCGGCCCCTACTCCATCATTTTCACAAGGATACGCTGATCGGGCGACCTGGGAACTGTGGGTTGCGCAGCAATCGGGGAGCTATCGCCAGGGAGCCGACTATTGGGCCAGCCAGCGAAGTCTGCCCAAGCCGGGATCGTGTGCGAGTGGTGATCCCCCGTTCAGTGCCGGGTGCAATGAGGCGCAACGGCGGCTGTCTTTGTCGGACGTGCGGCGTAAGGCTGATCCGGACTATCGGCGCGGCTGGAACTCTCACTGATTTCAGGCCACGCGACTGTTGGCGACATGCCGCACTGTGTCGGAACCGGCGGAAAGTCGCCCCGCTCGGTTTCAGAAGTCCAATCGGTGAAAGTCGGCGTCAGCCTCGACAAATGCCTTGGGCTGTCTATCCCGGCGAGAATGCGATTTCTGAACGCTCGCAGGGTACTCTGGCGGGTCCGCTGGGGGTCCGCAAACAAAGGGCTTATGCCGACATAATCCGTGGAAGCGTCGTAAGTGTCTGATTTCGCTGGTGCCGGCGCACAGAATTGAACTGTGGACCTACTGATTACGAATCAGTTGCTCTACCCCTGAGCTACGCCGGCCATTCAGAGAGGTGAGCGGTGGTATACACGCGCGACCGCCCTATCGCAACCACGCGGTTTCCGGGATAGTCTCGGTGAACCGGTCGCTCGGTCGGCCCCGCCGCGACCGCGCGACGGGTGAAACCACATGGCATGGCGCAAGCATCATCGGTTGAAGGACCATCCCCCGTGCCGCCGCATCTGATCCAGGCCGACGCCGTTGCAGTGCATCCCGACACCCAGACCACGCCACGCCTGCGCGAATGCGAGGATTGCGGACAATTCCAAATTGTTCCGGCACTGACACCAGGAACGCGCGCCTCCTGCTTTCGCTGCGATGCCGTGTTGCGCCAGACTCGGGTGGATCCGTTCGGGCTGCCCATTGCGCTCAATCTGGCGGCGCTGATGCTGTTCTTTTTGGGATCGGCGATGACCCTGCTGTCCGTCAGCACTGCCGGTCAGCACCATGTGGCCACCCTGTTCAGCGGCCCCGAGAGCCTGCGGGCAAGCGGCATGTGGGAACTCGCCATTCTCGTGATGGTCACCACGGTGGCCATCCCGCTCGCCCGGGTCCTCTGCACCCTGACGGTGCTGCTCGGCCTGCGCCTGGCCCGCCCGCCCAGAACGCTGCGGATGATCTTCGCCTGGGCCGAACATCTGCGACCGTGGTCGATGGTGGAAATCTACCTGCTGGGCGTGTTCGTTGCCTTCGTGAAACTGGGGGCGATGGTGCAGATCGACCTGGGGGTCGCGCTATACGCCCTGGCAGGCCTGATGGTCGTCATGGTCGCGGGCGACGTGTTCCTGGACGACCAGGCCGTTTGGGAAGAAATCGAGCGCCACGAAGCCCAACGTACCCGACCCGAGCGTACCGCCGGGGCGCTCGGCGCGCGCCTGACCCGCATGGGATGCCACACCTGTGGCCTCGTCAGCCGAGGGCGGGATGGCGCGCATTGCCCGCGGTGTGGGTTTGCCCTGCACCATCGAAAGGCGAACAGCATCACCCGGGCATGGGCGCTGTTGATCGCCTCCGCGATTTTGTATGTTCCAGCCAACATGTATCCGGTTCTGACGGTCATCTCTCTTGGCGCGGGACAGCCCAGCACGATCCTGGGCGGGGTGCATGAGTTGCTGGCCGCGGGAATGTGGCCGCTCGCCGCCTTGGTGTTTACCGCCAGCGTCGCGGTGCCGATCCTGAAGCTCTTCAGTTTGGGGTTCCTGCTGACCACCACGCAAATGGGATGGAACGAACGCCTGCGGGAGCGGACGACGCTGTATCGCATGGTTGATCTGGTCGGACGGTGGTCGATGATCGACATTTTCATGGTGTCGATTCTGGTCGCCTTGGTGAAATTCGGCGCGATCGCGACGATCCAGCCGGGCGCCGGTGCGACAGCCTTTGCCGCCGTCGTCATTCTGACCATGCTGGCCGCTGAATCTTTCGACCCGCGGCTGATGTGGGACGCCGCCGAACCATCCGGACAGGAACACGTGTGAGCGACCAACCCCCGTCTGCCGTGCACCATTCCAGGATTGGCCGTCGCCGCCGGTTTTCCATCGTCTGGGCGATCCCGGTCGTCACCGCGTTGATCGGCGGCTGGTTGGTCTGGACGACGCTGTCGCAACGAGGGCCGCTGATCACCATCTCCTTCCAGGCCGCGGAAGGCCTGACGGCGAACCAGTCCCATGTCCGCCATAAAGACGTCGACATGGGTGTGGTGCAGAAGGTCGACCTCAGCCCCGACATGAAACGTGTGATCCTCACGGTGCGGATGAACCGGGAGGCCGAACCGCTGCTGACCGACAAGGCCCGCTTCTGGGTCGTCAAGCCGCGGTTCTTCGCCGGGTCCTTCACCGGCCTGCAAACCCTGGTTTCCGGCGCCTATATCGAATTGCAGCCGTCGGCGGCCGAAGGACAGGCAAAGCGCGACTTCGTCGGGCTGGAGGATCCTCCGGTCATGACCTCCGAAGTGCCTGGCAGCACGTTCATGCTGAAGGCGGCGCGCATCGGATCCCTCAGCCTCGGTTCGCCAGTGTTCTTCCGGGATTTCACGGTGGGGGAAGTGTTGGGCTGGGACGTGTCGGAAATGGCCGAAAGCGTCACCGTGCATGCCTTCGTGCGCGCGCCGTTCGACAAATACGTTCATGACAACTCGCGCTTCTGGAATGCGTCCGGCATCTCGGTTCAACTGGGGAACGCTGGCGTCCAGGTGCAGTTCGAATCCCTGCGCGCCCTCGTGCTCGGTGGAATTGCGTTCGAGACGCCGGCGGAGGCGGTGAGCACACCGGTCAGTGTCTCTCGTCAGGAATTCCCGTTGTACGCGAACAAGGAGGCGGCGGACTCGGCCCTCTATGCACGCAGTGGGCCATTGATCGCCATCTTCCGCGGGTCGGTTGCCGGGCTGCAAAAGGGCGCGTCCGTCACCTTGAAAGGCATGAAGATCGGCGAGGTGGACGACGTATCCCTGGAATACGATCGGGAAAGCGCGGCCATCGTCGTCCCGGTGCGATTCGCGGTGGAGCCAGGGCGGATCAGCCAGGCGCCGTCGCCGTCGCCCGACCAGGTGGAGGCTTCGTTGCGCGTCCTGGTGCAACGCGGCCTGCGCGTGCGCCTGGAAAGTGGCAATCTGATCACCGGCCAGAAACAGCTGTCCCTCGAACTTTACCCCCTGGCAGAGCCCGCCACGCTCGGCCGACGTGGTGACGCCTTTGTGTTGCCGATCTATGAGGACGGCGGGGCGGACGTGGTCAGCGCGGCGACGAATCTCATGAGCCGGCTGGGCAGCCTGCCATTCGAGGAGATCGGCCGGAATCTGAACGGCATGCTGGCGGGTGCGAATGCGTTGACCAACGACCCACAACTGAAGCAGGCGATCGCGTCGTTGCAGTCGACCTTGGTGACGACGCAGACCATGTTCACCAACATCAATCGTGGGATCGAACCGGCATTGAACCGCCTGCCCGGAATCGCGAATGGATTGGACGACGCGGTCAAGCGAACCGATCGGCTGATTGCGTCGATGGAAACCGGCTATGGCGCGAACTCCCAGGTCAATCGCGACATCGCGCGCCTGATGGTGCAATTGTCGGACTCCGCCCGATCCATCCGGGTGCTGGCCGACCTGTTGGCACGTCATCCGGAGGCTTTGATCCGTGGCCGCACCTCTCAAGGACCCTGATACGACCACGACCCATTGCATTCTGGGCCGGCGGCGGGCGCTGCTGCTGATGGCTGCTTTGCCGGCGGCATGTGCGTCGCCCAACCCCAATCTCTACACGCTGGAGGCGGTGCCCGGACAAAGCCGATCAGGCGCGCCGCGCACGATCGAACTGCGCGCCATCGCCCTGGCACGGTATCTGGAACGATCGCAAATCGTCCGCTCCTCGGAGGATTTCCGGCTGGATGTGCTGGGCAACGACTGGTGGGGGGAACCGCTGGACGCGATGCTGGCCCGGGTGACGATCCAGAATCTGACGCAGCGCCTGGATGGCAGCACGGTTTTTTCGGAGAACGGCGCCATTTCCGGCATTCCGGAGGCGACCCTGGGCATCAACATCCAGCGGATGGATCAAAATCGCGCGGGCGCGGTGGTGCTGATTGCGCAGGTCTCGGTGACCCGGAGAGCCAGCATTGCTCGGACCATGACAATGACTGTCGTGCCACCACAGGTCGGAACGCCGGGATTGGTGGCGGCGATGAGCCTGGCAATGGGACAGCTCGCGGATCAGACGGCCGGCATGTTGGTGGGGTAGGGGCCGGATCCTGCCCGTGGTCCCGGGGCGTAGCGGGCAAGTCCCGCCCCGCCTGGCTTGGCTGGTTGCGTGCCAAAAGGGCGCGGTTGGTGCGTGCGTCATCTTATGCCAACAGGCCGGTATGGGTGGCCGCTGTCATTGCGAGGGCAGTGACGCAATCCAGGGGCCTGGCACTATCGATTCCATTGGTTGCCCTGGATTGCTTCGCTACGCTCGCAAAAACAGCGCCCGTTGTCGCCATGCGTCACTGGTCCGATCGGTCGGTCTTACACAACAGGCCGAAACAATGACCATCCGCCGACCTCATCGTCATTGCTGGATCAAGTCCGGCAATGTCGAGGAGGGGACGCGTATGGGTCGGTGTTGCGGCCGGTTCGTACTA
>CAMBXJ010000161.1 GCA_945871455.1 Asaia bogorensis | reverse complement strand
AGGCGCGGGAATCGGGGGGTATTGTTGCGTTTACCGGCGGTTAACCATTTGCCCGGAAATGTTCCTTTTTTAAGAACGATATCGTTTTCGCGGTCCGGTGCGGTGACCGCCAGGGCCGACCCTTGCCAGTGAGACCGCGTTGTTCGACGGCACCGACCGGGTCTGGGCGCCCCATCGAGGTTTGGGGCGCCAGGACGGCGGTGTGGCGCGCCTTCCGGGTTTGGCATGTCGCGCGACATTGCTCCGTGGACCGCGGTCTGGGCCTATACACCGGCGTTCGAGCACCCGGCCGCTGGCCAGAACGGCCAGGCCGGTGTCGATAACGCACCGGTATAACGCATCGGTATAAAGCATCGGTGCCGATGGCTGGGGTCGGTCGACCGACCTTCCTGCTATTCCAGGAAGCGCGGCAGCTTCCCGGTCAGGTCCGCATAGGCTTCGTCATCCGTGCGGTCATAGCGCAATGGAGTCACCACGATCTTGCCGGCTCGCAGCGCGCTGTAGTCGCTTTCCGGGCCCTGCTGGCGGTCGGCGCGGCGGAAACCCAGCCAGTGGTAAGACATCCCCCTGGGATCGATCCGCGTTTCTACGTTCATGCCGGCGATCATGCCGACCCCCTGGCGCGCCAGGGTCAGCGGGCCGGCCTCGGTGGCCGGGACCGGAGGAAAATTCACGTTCAGGACGGCGTTCTCTCCCCAGCCCATCGCCACCAGCCGGTTGATGGTCTCGACCCCCAATGTGCGCGCGGTATCCCATGGCACGTTGTGCCGATCGACGAAGGCCTGGCTCAGCGCGATTGCCGGCACGCCCAGCATCATGGCCGTCATGGCGCCGCCGACGGTGCCGGAGAACACGGTCTCCAGGCCCAGATTCAGGCCTCGGTTGACGCCGGACAGCACCAGTTGCGGCAGGTTATCCTTCATGATGTGGCAGATGCCCATGGCGGCACAGTCGCCGGGCGTGCCGGTGACGCCGAAGCGGCGGGGCCCGCGTTCGGTGATGCGCAGCGCGTGGTGCAGGCTGATGGCATGGGATTGGCCGCTCTGGTCGTGCTCCGGGGCGACCACCCAGACTTCGTGCGCCAGTTGGGCGGCGATCTGTTCCAGCACCGCCATGCCGGGAGCATCGATGCCATCGTCGTTGGTGAGCAAAATTCGGTCCAGCACCTGGGGCTCCTGCCTGATCGGGAGGTTCGGTTTTGCCGATTGGGTTGGGGTGAGTCCAGAGAAGGATCGGCATTATTGATAATGGTTCTCATTTGCACTAAGGTCGCCGCATACCGGAAGGAGCGGACATGGACAGCGTCGTCGCAATGGAGTGGTACGGATCGGAACAGACGCGCCGCGTCGCCGAACTGCCGAAGCCCGAAACCCTGATGCTGCTGGCGATGCGGTGGTGGGTTCGGTGCTATGCCACGGGGGAGGATCCCATCCCGCGCCTGACCGAGGCCCTGGGGCGGGCGGGGGCGCGAGACGCGGGCCATTCGATCGACGGGTTGATGGGCATCGTCGCACGCACCGGGCTGCGGCCGGTCGATATCCGCTGCCCCCGATGCCCGGAATTGTCGGATGACGAGGCTGTACTGCTGCACGCCGGGCTGCTGGCGCAGGTCGAGCGGGCGGACCTGGCCGAGGGGTTGCTGCGGCTGCACCTGCTCAGTCAGGGCGGGGCGGAATTCGCGATCGGCCCGTTGGAGGGGATGGGATTCCTGTTCCTGGAAGCCGGCCTGATGTTCGGACGACGGCGGCGCCAGGGCGGCCAGGCGGCCTGGGTGATGCCGGCCGACTGCTCGCGCGCCGTCCACTGATCGGGCCATACGCGGACGGGCCTTATGCCGCTTGGGCCTTACGCCGCCTGGGCATTATGCAGACCCGGCCGTCAGGCCGGCCAGCACTGAGACCCGCCGTCGACCCGCAACACCTGACCGGTCACGAAATCTCCGGTCGGCCCAACGAACACAGTGACAGCGCGTGCGACCTCATCGACCAGGGCGATGCGCTCCAGCGTGCCGCCTTCCACCAACCGGTCGGGGTCCACCGGCCTGGTGTTCAGAAAGCGCCCGGTCCGCGTATCGCCGGGCGCGATGGAGTTGGCGGTTACGTTGAAGGGCCGAAGCTGGGCGGCGAGGCAGCGCGTGTAGTGGATCGCCGCGGCCTTTGACGTCGCATAGATCGCGCCGTTCTGTCGGCCTCCGTACCCCGCGATGGAGCTGATGGTGACGATCCTTCCCTCCCGCCGCTGCATCATGCCGCGCGCCACGAGCTGAGAGACGAAAATGGTGCTGATCAGGTTGCGGTCGATCACCGCGCGGACGTCTTCCTCCTTCACCATGATCGCATCGTTCGGGTCCGGCTTGCCGCCGGCCGCGGCGATATCGCCGCCGGCGTTGTGCACCAGGGCATAGATCGGTCCCAGGTCTCGCGTCACCGTGTCCACGACCCGCGTCGCCTGGTCGTTCTGGGTCAGGTCGCCCAGGATCGGAATGGCGCGGACATTGTAGGACCGCGCGATCTGGGCCGCGGTGTCGGTCAGGGTGGTGCCCTCGCCATACTCGGCCGGTCCGTGTTCGCGCATGCCGTGGATCGCGACATCGCAGCCCAGCTTCGCCAGGGTCTCCGCGAAGGCCCGCCCCAGCCCGCGCCCCCCACCGGTGACGAGCGCGACCTTGCCGCGAAGCGGAGCGGTGTCTGATGGCATCTGGGGTCTCCCTGGGATTGGCGAGGGAAGGGATCATCGCGCCGGATGGGTGTCAAATCCCCGGCCATCAGCCGCTGGCCTTCTCCCCCGGGGGGCCCGACCGCGGCGGAATTTGACAGGGACATCCCGCTTGGTTCTACCGTGAGGCCCCCAGGAGCAGCGGCGCGTCATGACCCGGACCGGCCCGACGTGATCAACCTGACCATCCAACGGCTGGATCGGACGTTGACAATGGTGCTGGACCTGGATCCCGCCCTGCCGAACGAGGCAACGGTGCTGAGTTGGTTCAATGGTGGCAACCTGTATGAACCCGACGTGTCGGACCTGATGCTGCGGGTTCTGGCGCCGGGCGACACGGTCCTGGATGTCGGTGCGAATATCGGCTTCTTCTCGGCCCTGGCCGGCCTGCTGGTGGGGCCGACCGGCCAGGCCGTCGCCTTCGAGCCCGACCCGCGCAACCGCGCCCGCCTGCTGCGGAACCTGCAATTGAATACCCTGTCCGCGGTTACCGTCCTGGACGCCGCGGTGACGGCGGCCGCGGGCGATGTGACGTTCTTCCTCAACAGCGACGATACCGGCGGCAGTGCACTGTGGGACCCGGGGACGATGGATCAGAACGTCGCCAGCCGGCGCGACAGGCAGGCGTTGACGGTTCCGGGCGTGACCCTGGACGACACGATGCGACGGCTGGCCCTGGCGCCGCCTAAACTGCTGAAAATCGACACCGAAGGCGCCGAACATCGCGTCCTGATGGGAGCATCCGCCCTGCTGGCGAGCCGGCAGGTGCCCTATATCGTCGCCGAGTTGCATGAATTCGGTCTCGCGAGCATGGGCTCGTCCCAGCAGGCGTTACGTGCCCACATGGCGCGGTTTGGTTACGACACCTATGCCCTGTACCTGGACGGATCATTGCCGAAGCTGATCCCGCCAGGCAGCCGATTGAACCTGAGAGTCGCCGTCAATGTGCTGTTCAGCACCCAGCAAGCGGTCGCCGCCGCCTGGCCGGAGGAGCGGTTCGACCCGCGCACAACCCTGCCCGCGGGCATCGGCTGACAGGACGCCGCGTGGGCCGGAAGCGCGATAAGACCGGCGCGCCGTCGCGATCCTCCCGGGCGGCGGGAGGCTTGGCGCAAGTCGTCAGACATCATGGCACGAAACCGCCTGCCGTTCGGCCTTGGCGCGCCCGATGTCGTCGGCGGTTCTGGCCTCTTGTCGGATGGCCTGGCATTCCGCAGAGTCCGGGGGCAAGGCCAGGGCGGCCTGTCCTTCTGTGGCGGGAGATCATTGATGCGGTTCGGACTTTTCGGCGCGGCCCAGGCGCAGCGCGGCGGCGGACCGGATGTCGACAGCGCCGCCGGCTTCAAGGACTACATCGACTACGTCATCGAAGCCGAGGGCCTTGGCTACGAAAGTGCCTTCATCGTCGAGCACCATTTCACCGGGTTCGGTCAGGTCTCCGCCACGCTCAACCTGCTGACCTGGATCGGCGCTCGCACCACGACCCTGCGTTTGGGGACCGCCGTGGTCGTGCTGCCCTGGCACAATCCCGTGCTGCTGGCGGAGCAGGCGGCGACTTTGGACCTGCTGTCCGGCGGGCGCCTGGATTTCGGGGTGGGGAAGGGCTACCGCCACAACGAATTCGTCGGTTTCCGTATCCCGATGGAAGACGCGCAGGCTCGGTTCGAGGAAGCCATCGACATCATCACGAAGTCCTGGACGTCGAACGAGCGGTTCAGCGTCCACGGCAAGTTCTGGCAGTATGACGACATCGTGGTGGAACCGCCGACCATCCAGAAACCGCATCCGCCGTTTTGGCAGGGCGCGGGACATCCGGAGTCGATCCGACGGGTGGCGGCGCGTGGGCATAATCTGTTGCTGGACCAGTTTGCGTCGATGGACGACACGATCGCGCGCTTCAACGTCTATCGCGACGCGATGATCGCCAACGGGTTCGGCTTCGATGCGTCGCAGGTCGGCGTGGCGCGGGCGTTTTTCGTGGCGCGGGATAAGGCGGAGAAAGAAGCCGCTGTCGATCGCCGCGTGGCCGCGCAACGCCGGCTGCATGGCATCAGCCAGCGCCCGGACGGCAACAACACCGCCAGCATCATGGCGTTTTCCGATACGCGAGAGGCCAGCGAGGAAAGCGCGCTGTATGGCAACCCCGACCAGATCTGCCGCAAGATCGAGAAGCTGCAAGCGGCGGGTGTGGAATACATGCTGCTGAACGGCGGCGGCACGTCGCGGGAGAATTTGCGACGGTTCGCGCGGGAAGTAATGCCGCATTTCCGGACCGAGACGCCGAGGCGGGCGGCGGAGTAGCAAGCAACACCTGGTATCCCCCGGACAATGCGGTCGTCGGATCGCATTCCCGTGTCAGCAGGTTCAAAGTGTGTTACCAACCGGCCGAAACAATGACCTATGGGTGGCCGCTGTCATTGCGCGCGCAGCGAAGCAATCCAAGGGCGTGGCACTATCGATCCTGTTGGTTGCCCTGGATTGCTTCGCTGCGCTCGCAATGACAGCGCCCGTTGTCGCCAGGGGTCATTGTTTCGTCCGGTTGGTGTAACCAGTTGGAAAGCTTCCTGCACTAGACTGGGGATGATCACCGTTCGGCTGTCGTGCGGGTATGGCGCGCAGCGACCGGCGCGGGACGGCCACGCATCAATCCCGCGGTCGCGGAGCGCCTTGTATGAACGGGCGCCCCAGGCAACCCAATGCAAGAGGCGGCATCGCGAAGCCACCGGGGAGTGGTCCTGCCACGTGGTGCGCCGTCAGAATAACCATTGTTTCGGAGCAATAGGCCCTGCCTGTCCAGCGATCCAGAACATCCGCCTTGTTCGCCATGGTTCGGCGCGGTTCTCGGAACGCCAGGCGCCGGATAGAACGCTATGGCGGGGTCCTGGCGTCGGTTGCCCTCGGTGCCGGGTTTAGCTTCGTCGTGATGACCGATGTTGGATACACGCCTGGGACATCGTGTTCCGGATGGTCGCCTCAGACGTGCCTCAGGCACATCGCCGCCGCCAGGAACTGCGATGCGGCGCGGGCGGTCGGATTGGCGCCCGCGTTGCGCGGCCAACCCGGCTACTATTCCCGTCACGATGCGGACAATGACGGGATCGCCTGCGAACCCTGGCATGAGCATTATCGCCCATCAGCACCCGCGCAGACCGTCAGAAGCATCCCCGTGGAATACACGCCAGCTGGAGTGGTCGTCCATCGACCGAGCCGGTAGCCCTACCGATCCAGCCACAGATCCTCCCACCGCCAGCCGTTGTAGATACTGTTGACCATGATCGTCAGGTTCTTCACATGCGGGTGCCAGCAGGCGGCCGCGACCCCGTGATAGATGATCGGGCGCACCACGTTCGCCGCCAGCACCCGCTCGATCTCCCACACCATCGCTCGGCGTTTCGCGACATCCGTTTCCATGGACTGGGCATCCAGCGCCTTTTCCATCTCCGGCGTGCAGTAATTGCCGTAGTTGCGCAGTGACCCGCAGGAATAGTTTTCGTAGAAATTCTGATCCGGATCGTCCAGCGAACTGCCGGTCAGGTTCAGCCCGATCTGGTAGTCCTTCTTGTAGATGCGGTTGAAATAGAGCGCCGTGTCGCTGACCTCGACCTCCGATTCGATGTAGATAGCCTTTAACTGATCGGACAGGATCAGGGCAGGATCGCGGAAGCTTGGGATGTCCCGGGTAAATACCTTGGTTTTCAGCCGCTTGTCCGGCCCATAGCCGAGACGGCGCATGATGGCGCGCGCTTCCTCCCGCTTTTTGGCGACATCGGGGCCGTAGCCGGTCAGGGTCTCCAGCACGTCCGGCGGCATGCCCCAGATGCCTTCGGGTGGGGCCAGCATGTTGGCGCCGACGCGTCCCTGGCCCTCGTTCATGATGTCGTTGAAGGCCTTGCGATCCAGGGTCAACGCCAGGGCCATGCGGATGTCGGGGTTGTCGAAGGGCGGTGCTTCCCGGTTCACGATCAGGTTGGTACTGACATTGCTGCGACGCAGCGTGCATTGCGCCTGAGGGGCCTGGGCCTGGATCTCTTTCAGAAGCGGCACGCTGACATCGGTCGGATAGGTCATGTCGAACTTGCCGGCGATGAAGCCCAGCATGCGGGTGGCGCGGTTCGGGACGATGCGGAACTCAATCGCATCCAGATAGGGCAGACCCTTTTTCCAGTAATCCGGGTTCCGCTCCAACCGCATGCTTTCGTTCAGACGGTATTCGACGAAGCGGAACGGGCCGGTGCCGATCGGTTTGGTCCGCATGGCGGCCGACGTCACATGGCACGGATAGACGCCCGACCAACCGGCGGCCAGCAGCGCGATCAATGACGGCTGCGGGCGTTTCAGGTGGAACGTCACCTCATGCGGGCCGTTGACCTTGATTTCCGCGACATTGGCAAACCAGGACTGGCGCGGCGATTTGCGGATTTTCCCCGGCGCCAGGCCAGACACCATGTCCCAGGTGCATTTCACATCGGCCGAAGTGAACGGTTTGCCGTCATGGAACCGCACGTCATCGCGGAGTTTGAACGTCAGGGCGGTGCCGTCCGCGTTCCACATCCAGGACGTGGCGAGTTCGGGCACCACCGTGTCCATGGTGTTTTGTGGTTTGTGCTGGTCATACATGACCAGGTTGTTGAACACCGACATGAAGGGGATGACGGTAGAGGCGGTGACTTCCTCATGCAGCGACGGACTGGGCGGACTGTCGATATGCGGCAGCAAGAGGGTGCCGCCATATTTCTGAGCATGGCCAGGGCTGGCGGCGACCGCCACCAGTATCGTGATCGCGCCTACCAGGCACCCAAACAGCCCGCGCATTCCATTTCCCCTTTCCGCCCGTCGGGTTGGTCCCCGGCCGAGGTCAGCCAGTGCCAACCCGAAAAGTGCCAACCCGAAGACTGCCAACCTGAGCACTGGGTGGGCCCGGGAAGGTTTCCGATCGGAAGGCGAACGCCCCCGGCCGCGCTGGGATGCGCGGACCGGGCGCCCGCCGGTGGCTGATTACTTGTCCAGCCAGACATCCTCCCACCGCCAGCCGTTGTAGATGCTGTTCACCATGATCGACATGTTCTTCACGTAAGGTTGCCAGCACGCCGCGGCGAGGCCATGAAAAATGATCGGGCGGGCAACGTCCTCGGCCAGCTTACGCTCGATGTCCCACACCATCTTCTTACGTTTTTCGATATCGGTCTCGATCGACTGCGCGACGAAATCCTGCTCCAGCTCCTTGTTGCAATAGTTCGTGTAGTTGCGCAGCGAGCCGCAGGCATAGTTTTCGTAGAAGTTCTGGTCCTGATCGTCCAGCGAGCTGCCGGTCAGGTTCAGGCCGACGCTGTAATCCTTCTTGAACACGCGGTTGTAGTAGATCGGTGTGTCGACCACCTCCAGCTCCGCATCCAGGTAGATCTCCTTGAGTTGATCGGCCAGGATCAGCGCGGGATCACGGAAGGTCGGGACATTGCGGGTAAAGACCTTCATCTTCAGGCGCTTCTCCGGGCCATATCCCAGCTTGCGCATGATCTCCCGGGCTTGTTCGCGGTTCTTCGCGATATCGGGATCGTAGCCGAGCAGGGTTTTTTGGAACTCGGGAGGCATGCCCCAGACGCCGTCGGGCGAGGGCAGCATGGCGCCGCCGATCGTTGCCTGGCCCTCGTTCTGGATATCGTTGAACGCGGAACGATCCAATGTCAGGGCCAGCGCCTTGCGAATGTCCGGATTGTCGAAGGGGGGCACGTCGCGGTTGATGATCAGGTTCGTGCTGACGTTGGAGCGTCGCATTTTGCACTCCAGGTGCGGCGCCTGCGCCTTCAGATCGCGCAGCAACGGCACCGAGACGTCGGTCGGGTAGCTCATGTCGAA
>CAMBXJ010000160.1 GCA_945871455.1 Asaia bogorensis | reverse complement strand
CAACCCAGGTGGACAGAATCACCGGCCGTGGGGTCAGCTCCATCCACCGATCCGGCCAGGCGGACCGAGCCACATCCAGCAGCGCCGCGTTGAACCGGTCGATGGCGTCGCGTCCATGCTTAATCGCCACCAGCGCGCGGTCGAATTCCTCCCGCAGCGTGATCGCCGGCGGCCGGTGCGACCCGCTGATCGGCGCCGGGCGTCCGCTGGCGGTGTCGGCCAGCGCCTGGCCGATCGGTTCTGGCAATGCAAAGGTGGGATGCGCGGTGAAGACCGCGGCGAACCGAGGCCGCTCCACCAAAGACTGGTAATCCGCCCAACGCACGGGGGAATCATTGGGGTCCGGACGCAGCAGGGTCTGTGCCAGCCCCCGCAAA
Source organism: Asaia bogorensis (assembly GCA_945871455.1). Lineage (GTDB taxonomy): Bacteria > Pseudomonadota > Alphaproteobacteria > Acetobacterales > Acetobacteraceae > Rhodopila. Next base: position 8,194 of record CAMBXJ010000160.1, on the reverse strand, counting down.
CTCGCCTCGTTCGCCGCCGGATCGACCCCACCCACATAGCCCGCCAGCCGCTCGGCTCGCGCCGCGAAGGCGCCATCGCGCAGATGGCCGATCAGGGCGGCGATCATGCCGTGATCCAAGCTGCCCTGGTCCATGCGCCGGGTGATCGCCAGGGCGACCAGCAGGACCGGATTGCCGAACGGGTCTTCGGCGGCCCGCGCGCCTAAACGAGCGGTAAGATCAAGCAGTTCCTGGGCTTGAACGGCAGCCAGGTCGAGGGGGGCGACATCGGGCATATCGGAAGCCTGCCAAAAATTGTGCGGTGCAGCAATAGGCAAAACGACACAAAAACATTCCCTTGCTGCGACGCATCACTCCTGACAACATCTCATACCAACTGGCGCAAACGATGACCCCCAACCAATGACCCAGCGGCCTCTCCAACCCCGTCATGGTGGGCGCAGGCCCACCATCCACGACTTCCTCGGCATCCACAGGGGAAATCCGTGGATGTCGGCCTGCGCCGGCATGACGGGGAGGCACCGACCGGACGGTCGCTCTTTCGGCCGGGTGGTATAATCATGAACAGCGCGCCGGCCCACGGACCGGGCGCGATTTTCCCGGACACGCGCCTCGGCCCGCACTGTATCATGTCCCGAAACGGTGACATCGGATCGCAACACTCTCGGCTGGCGCCATCGCGCCGACCATCGCGCAAGGAAGGCGAACCAGGTTGGACGACATTTCCACCCCACGCGGCATGATCATTCCTCCGCCGGACATGGCGTCCCGCACGCCGGAAGCGCTGCGTGCGGCCATCCTGACCAAGCTGACGTCACATGTCGGCAAGCGCCGCTCGATCGCGACCGAGCGGGATTGGTTGCTCGCCACCGCCATCGCGGTGCGGGACCTGGCGGTGGATCGGTGGCTGGCCAGTATCGACGCCGCCTATCAGCAGGGCGAAAAGCGGGTCTATTACCTGTCGCTGGAATTCCTGATCGGGCGACTGCTGTTCGACAATCTGAACAACCTGGGCATCATGGACGCGGTCCGGCAGGCGCTGGACGGGCTGGACGTCGATCTGGATCGCCTGCGCGCGCTGGAACCCGACGCGGCCCTGGGCAATGGCGGTCTGGGCCGCCTGGCGGCCTGCTTCATGGAAAGCATGGCGACCCTGGGCATTCCCGCGCATGGCTACGGCATCCGCTACGACCACGGGCTGTTCCGCCAGGTCATCAAGAACGGCTGGCAGGAAGAATACCCGGAAGAATGGCTGTCCTTCGGCAATCCGTGGGAATTCGAACGCCCGGAAGTCCAGTGCGACATCGGCTTCGGCGGCACGGTCGAGACCATGCGCGGCGACGGCGACACCGATCACCACACTTGGCATCCGGCCGAAACGGTGGAGGCGGTCGCCTACGACACCCCCTCGGTCGGCTGGCGCGGGCGTCGGGTCAATACGTTGCGCCTGTGGTCGGCGCGCCCGGTGGACCCGATGCGGCTGGACGTGTTCAACCACGGCGATCACGCCGGCGCGTTGGCATCACGGGTGCGGGCCGAGGCGATCTCCAAGGTGCTGTATCCGTCCGACGCCACACCCGCCGGCGAGGAATTGCGTCTGCGTCAGGAGTATTTCTTCGCATCCGCCTCGCTGCAGGACCTGGTGCGCCGCCATATCAAGGCGTTCGGCGACATTTTCTCCATTCCGGAAAAGACCGCGATCCAGTTGAACGACACCCATCCGGCGATCGCGGTGGCGGAGTTGATGCGGATTCTGGTGGATCTGTACCACGTGCCCTGGGCGGATGCCTGGCGCATGACCCAGGCCACGTTCTCCTACACCAACCACACGCTGCTGCCGGAAGCCCTGGAAACCTGGCCGGTGCCGTTGATGGAGCGGCTGCTGCCCCGGCATATGCAGATCATCTACATGATCAACGCCAGGCATCTGGCGGACGTGCATGCCAGGTATCCCGGCGATGACGGGCTGATGTCGCGCGTGTCGATCATCGACGAACAGCGCGGCCGGCGCGTGCGCATGAGCCATCTGGCCTTCCTGGGCTCGCATCGGGTGAACGGGGTGTCGGCGTTGCATACCGATCTGATGCGCGAAACCGTGTTCCGCGACCTGCACGGGCTGCGGCCCAATCAGATCCTCGCCGTTACCAATGGCATCGCCTTCCGGCGCTGGCTGCATGAAGCGAACCCCAGGCTGACCGCGCTGCTGGTCGATGCGGTGGGTCCGCGCGTGCTGGACCGGGAAGACACACTGACCGATCTGCGCGCGCTCGCGTCCGACAAGTCGTTTCAGGAACGCTTCGCGGCCGCGCGCCTGGCCAACAAGACCGACCTGGCGGCGCTGATCCGCCGGGAGACCCATATCCGGGTCGATCCCAGTGCGTTGTTCGACGTACACATCAAACGCATCCACGAATACAAGCGGCAACTGCTGAATATTCTGGAAACCGTGGCGCTTTACAACGCGATCCGCACGCATCCGACCTATGACTGGGTGCCGCGCGTGAAACTGTTCGCCGGCAAGGCCGCCGCCAGCTACCACCAGGCGAAGCTCATCATCAAGCTGGCGCACGACGTCGCCCGGGTCATCAACAGCGATCCCGTCGTGCGGGATCGGCTCAGTCTGGTCTTCCTGCCCAACTACTCGGTCAGCCTGGCGGAGGCGATCATTCCGGCCAGCGATTTGTCGGAACAGATTTCCACCGCCGGGATGGAAGCCTCCGGCACCGGCAACATGAAGCTCGCGCTGAACGGGGCATTGACCATCGGCACCCTGGATGGCGCGAATATCGAAATGCGCGACCATGTCGGCGCCGACAACATGTTCATCTGCGGCCTGACCGCCGCCGAAGTGGAAGCCAGCCGGTCGCGCGGGATCGACTCCACCGCCGCCATCGCCGCATGCCCAGCCCTGCAGGAGGTGTTGGAGGCGATCGGCGGGGGGGTCTTCTCGCCGGATGAGCGGGACCGTTACGCCGGATTGGTGGATGGTTTGCGCCACCATGACTACTTCATGGTCTGCGCGGATTTCGATTCCTACTACCGTGCCCAGCGCGATGCCGGGGCGTTGTGGCGCCGGCCCGATGCTTGGTGGCGTTCGGCCATCATGAACACGGCCGGCATGGGCTGGTTTTCCTCCGACCGCGCGATCCGAGACTATGCCGAGCAGGTGTGGCGTGTTCCGGTCTGGCGGGAGGACTGACGGGCATGGCGGGCCGGGTGGCGGCCACCGACATCAAGGCGATCGTCGCCGCCGAGGCGAACGTCGCCGCCGATGCAAACGTCGCCTCCGAGGCAACCGGCGCCATCGAGGCGATCGTCACCGCTCGCCACGCCGACCCGTTCGCGATCCTGGGTCCGCATTCGGCGCCCGGAGGCGGCACGGTGGTGCGCGCCTTCGTGCCGGATGCCGATCGTCTGATCCTGATGCGGGATCGGGGGCTGCCTCCCCTGCCCTTCGAGCGCCGCCACGATGCGGGATTCTTTGAGCTTCATCTGCCTGAACCCGCGCCCGAGGGCACGTCGCCCATCCCAACACCAACACCAACACCGACATCCTACCGCCTGCGCGCCGAAAACGCCGCCTCCACCTGGGAATTCCACGACCCCTATGCTTTCCCGCCTCTGTTGGGACCGCTGGACGACCACCTGCTGGTGGAGGGCACACACCGGCGCCTCTACGACCATCTGGGCGCTCACACCCGCCACCACGAAGGCGTGGACGGCGTGCATTTCGCGGTCTGGGCACCGAACGCCACTCGCGTGTCCATCGTCGGGGACTTCAACCAGTGGGATGGCCGCCGCCATCCGATGCGGAAGCGGGTTGATAGCGGCATCTGGGAAATCTTCCTTCCCGGGCTTTCGACCGGCACCGTCTACAAATACGAAATCCTCGCCCGGGACGGCGCGATCCAGCCCCTGAAGGCCGATCCGTTCGGGTTCGCGGCCGAGATGCGCCCGTCCACCGCCTCGGTCGTCGCCTCCGCCGCCCCGTTTCCCTTCGCGGCCGCCCCGCCCCGCCCCGCCGATCCGCGGCGCGCGGCGATGTCCGCCTATGAAGTGCATCTGGGCTCCTGGCGCCGAGGCCCGGACGGACGCTTCCCGACCTATGACGAACTCGCCGACAGCCTGATCCCGTACGCGGCCGATCTCGGCTTCACCCATCTGGAACTGTTGCCGGTCACCGAACACCCGTTGGATGCCTCCTGGGGCTATCAGCCGATCGGCCTGTTCGCCCCCACCGCACGCTTTGGCGATCCCGCCGGCTTCGCCCGTTTCGTCGACCGCGCGCATGCAGCCGGCCTCGGCATCATCCTGGACTGGGTGCCGGCGCATTTCCCGACCGATCAGCACGGGCTGGCGCATTTCGACGGCGCGCCGCTTTACGAGCACGCCGACCCCCAGCGCGGCTTCCACCCCGACTGGAACACCGCGATCTACGATTTCGGTCGGCCGGAGGTCGCGAATTTCCTGATCGCCTCGGCGCTTTACTGGCTGGACCGGTTCCGCATCGACGCGCTGCGGGTCGATGCCGTCGCGTCCATGCTGTATCTGGACTACTCGCGCGGCCCTGGCGGCTGGACCGCCAATCCGGACGGGTCCAACGACAATCGCGACGCCGTCGCCTTCCTGAAACGTTTCAATGATGTCGTCGCCACCGCCCATCCCGGCACCTTGACCATCGCCGAGGAATCCACCGCCTGGCGCGGCGTCTCCCACAGTGTGGACCAGGGCGGCCTGGGATTCGGTTTCAAATGGAACATGGGGTGGATGAACGACACCTTGGACTACATGGCGCTGGACCCGGTGCATCGGCGCTGGCACCACAACAAGATGACGTTCGGCCTCGTCTACGCATTTTCGGAAAATTTCGTGCTGCCGCTGTCGCATGACGAGGTCGTGCACGGCAAGCATACCATTCTCGGCCGCATGCCGGGCGACCCCTGGCAGAAATTCGCCAATTTGCGGGCCTATTACGCTTTCATGTGGGCGCAGCCCGGCAAGAAGCTGTTGTTCATGGGCCAGGAATTCGGCCAGTTGAACGAATGGAACGAGGATGCCAGCCTCGACTGGCACTTGCTGGACCACGGCCCGCACATGATGCACCATCGCGGCATCCGCGACCTGATCCGCGACCTGAACCGGTCGTACCGCACGCAACCAGCCCTGCATGCCCGCGATTGCGAAGCCGAGGGCTTCCGCTGGATCGTTGCCAATGACCGCGACCAGTCGGTGTTCGCCTGGCTGCGTCTGACCCCCAATGCGCCGCCGGTTGCCATCATCGTCAATTTCACCCCGGTGCCGCGCCCATCCTATCGGATCGGCCTGCCCGAGCCAGGGCATTGGCGCGAAATCCTCAACACCGACAGCGCGGATTACGGCGGCGGCGGTCTCGGCAATCTGGGCGGGGTGTGGGCCGAACCGATCCCATCGCACGGATTTCCCGCCTCGGTCGCGGTCATGGTGCCGCCGCTCGCCGCCGTCTATTTTGTGTTTGAACCCGCGTAAACCGTTCAGTATCTGTCCGGAAACACAGTGTGCCTTTTCAGCGGGCTACCATGAGGCGGCTGGCAGGCGTGGGCCCGAAAGCGATGCGGGGCCATCGATGAGGGCCCGTAACGCACCAGACGCCCATGGCAGCCCGCTGAAAAGATGCATTATGTTTCCGGACAGACACTCAGGCACAGGAACCGCACCATGCCACCACCCATCACCGCGCTCGCCCGGACCACCATGGCGTATGTGCTGGCCGGCGGCCGCGGGTCCCGCCTGCGGGAGTTGACGGATGTGCGTGCCAAGCCCGCCGTGTATTTCGGCGGCAAGAGCCGGATCATCGACTTTGCCCTGTCCAACGCGGTGAATTCCGGGATCAGGCGGATCGGCGTCGCCACCCAGTACAAGGCACACAGCCTGATCCGCCACCTGAACCGTGGCTGGAACTTCTTCCGCCAGGAACGCAACGAAGGCTTCGACATCCTGCCCGCGTCTCAACGCTCCGGCGGCGAATGGTATGCCGGCACCGCCGACGCGGTGTTCCAGAACATCGACATCATCGAGGGATATGCACCCAGCCTGATCGTGATCCTGGCCGGCGATCATATCTACAAGATGGATTACGGGCCGATGCTGGCCCAGCATGTCGACCAGGGCGCGGACGTGACGGTGGGCTGCATCGTCGTGCCGCGCCATGAAGCCAGCGGCTTCGGCGTGATGGATGTCGATGCCAACGACCGCATCACGTCGTTCGTGGAAAAGCCCGCCGATCCGCCCGCCATGCACGACCGGCCCGACATGTCGCTGGCATCGATGGGCATCTACGTGTTTTCCACCAAATTCCTGATCGAGCAGTTGCGGCGCGATGCCGCCGATCCAGAATCCAGTCGCGATTTCGGCAAGGACATCATTCCTTATTTGGTACGGAACGGCAAGGCCGTGGCACATCCGCTGGAACGCTCCTGCCGTCGCTCCGGCTACGAGAAAGAGGACTACTGGCGCGATGTCGGCACTGTGGACGCTTATTTCGATGCCAATATCGACCTGACCAGCGCGTTGCCGGCGCTGGATCTGTACGACCACGACTGGCCGATCTGGACCTATGCCGAGATCACCCCACCGGCCAAGTTCGTCCATGACATCGACGGCCGCCGGGGGGAGGCGATTTCCTCCCTCGTTTCCGGCGGCTGCATCATCTCCGGCGGCACCGTGCGCAACACGTTGTTGTTCACCAATGTCCGGGTGCATTCCTACGCCCGGATCGATGGCGGCGTGATCCTACCCAACGCCGATATCGGCCGCGGCGCCCGCCTTAGCCGGGTGATCGTCGAAAAGGGCGTCCGCATTCCCCCGGGACTGGTCGTGGGCGAGGACCCAGGGGAAGACGCGCGCCGCTTCGCCCGCACGGACAAGGGCGTCTGCCTGATCACCCAGCCCATGATCGATCGTCTGACCGCGTGAGCACGATCCAGGTCCTGGCCGTCGCCTCCGAGGTCTTTCCGCTGGTCAAGACCGGCGGTCTGGCCGACGTCGCGGGCGCCCTGCCGTTGGCCCTGGCGGCCGAAGGCGTGCGGACCGTCACTTTGGTCCCCGGCTATCCGTCCGTGCTGGCCGCATTGCCAACCGCCGAGGTCGTACACCGCATCCCCGACCTGTTCGGCGGGCCCGCTCGGCTGTTGCGAGGAACAGCATCGGGGCTGGAACTGGTGGCGGTGGAGGCCCCGCATTTGTACCAGCGCCCCGGGAACCCCTATGTCGGGCCGGACGGTCGGGACTGGTACGACAACGCGGTGCGTTTCGCCGGATTGGCGCATGCGGCGGTCGTGCTGGCGACTGGCGCGGGGATGACTGGCGCGGGGACGACTGGCCCCAGGACAAATGGCCCTTTGGCGGACTTCGTCCCCGACATCGTGCATGCCCATGACTGGCAGGCCGGCCTGGTCCCGGCGCTGCTCCATTACGGCGGCGGACCACGCCCCGGCACCGTCATGACCGTGCACAATCTGGCCTTCCAGGGCCTGTTTCCGGCCGACCTGCTGGGTCTGCTGGGACTGCCGTCCACCGCCTGGGCGATCGACGGGGTCGAGTTCCATGGATCGATCAGCTATCTGAAGGCCGGCCTGGCCTTGGCCGATCGCATCACCACCGTGTCCCCCACCTATGCGACCGAAATCCGCACCCCGGATGGCGGCATGGGCCTCGACGGGCTGCTGCGCGCCAGGTCCGGTGTGCTGAATGGCATCCTCAACGGCATCGACGATCAGGTCTGGAATCCGGCCGCGGACACGCTGATCGCGGCGGCCTTCGACATCCGCCGCATCGCCCGTCGCGCCGTCAACAAACAGAACGTGCAGGACCGCTTCGGCCTGACCCGCGCGCCCGGCACGTTGCTGCTGGGGGTCATCAGTCGGCTGACCTGGCAGAAGGGGCTCGATCTGCTGCTGGACGAACTCGCGCCCATCCTCGATCTCGGGGTGCAGCTTGCCGTGCTCGGCACTGGAGACGCGGCGATGGAAGCCCGGTTTACCGCCGCCGCCGCCGCCGCCACCCATCCCGGGCAGGTCGGCTGCGTGATCGGCTATGACGAAGGACTGGCGCATCAGATGCAGGCCGGGATCGACGCCCTGCTGGTCCCGTCCCGCTTCGAGCCATGCGGCCTGACCCAGCTTTGCGCGCTGCGCTATGGCGCCCTGCCGGTGGTGGC
>CAMBXJ010000159.1 GCA_945871455.1 Asaia bogorensis | reverse complement strand
TCAATGAACGGCACCATCTGCTCCGCCAACTGGCCTGTCGTGCGTGCGACCAGCATGTCCGGGGACGGATGATCCTCGATAAACGACCGCAGCTTGATCAGCCCGCCGCCCAGCGCCAGGGTCGGTGTTTCCGCCATATTCGCGAAGATCAGGCCGTGATAACGCGACGTGATCACGCCATCGAGTTGGCGATACAGGCGCAGGACCGAAAGCGGCTCCGGATCATAATCCCGCAACTCGAACAGGTCCTCCGACGCGGCTTCGTGCATGCCCGCATAGGACCATAGCTGTTCCCCGGTCACCCGGTCGTTGTTCCGCGCGTCGAAATACGAGTGGGAATGCGGGATATGGACGAACCGGATCGGCGCCGGCCGCCCCGGGCGGGTGTGCGTGCGCAACACCGCGGCAAGGCCCCGAACATCCCCATCGCCGCTGGTGGCCGTGACCACCCCGATGGTTGGGATATCGAACAGGCGGCGCGGCGTGGCGCGGGCCTCGGCTGTCAGGTTGAAGGCGAAGTCGAACTCCACCGGAATCGTCGTGCCGGTGAATTCCTTCATGATCGCCTGAGAGATCGTGCTGCGCACCGATGCCCTGCGGACCAGCGAAAAAAGTTCGACCATTTCCGCGGCATAGTCCTGATGCGCGGCCTCACATCCCAGCCGCCCGATATCCACGGTGGCGCCGGCCGCGCGCGCGGCCTTGGCCAGGTTGGTCATCAGCACGACCGTCTCTCGGCTGTAGAGCAGGCCGCCGCCCCCCAGGATCAGATAATCATCGGGGCGGAAGAAATCCGGTTGATTCAGGATCTGGTGCGGCTGCACGCCTTCACCGACCCGCCGCTTGTGATGGTAGATCTGGATGCAGTCCGGATAGAGGCGCTTGACGCCTTCCAGGATCGCTTCGTCGCCGACATTGTTGGTGCCGAAGGACCCATACGAAAAGACCCGCTTGGCGCGTCCGGACGGGAGTGGGTGGCGCCGCTCCTGGTAGCCATACTGCATATAGTGATAACGCGCGCTCGGCAGCCTGCCCTCTTCCACCGCGACGACGACGTCCGGGTAGCGGAACCGGTACCAGTCCTCATCGAACGGGCAGATTTCGCGATCTTCCGGTTGGCCGAGCGCCTGATAATGGTCCCAGGCGGTGGGGAAGTCGCCGCGTGACACCGCCGCCGCGGCATCGGGGTATGTCCGCAGGTACCACGCCTCGTCAAACGGTGTTCGATCCCGGGTCATACTCACGCTGAATCTTTTATCGTCCGGCAAGGCGGGCGCCATACCTCCGGGAACTTATACGGCACGGTCGCGTCAATCTCCAAGGCAGCCGGTGGGACGGGTGGACCGCCCCGGTCAGTTTGCTCTACCGCGATGCCGACCTCTCCCGTACCACGGGCAGGAGCGCGGCCATGGTCTGTTCGAGTTCCCCCATATTCCGCGCCACCAGCATGGACTCCGCCCCGTGGTCTTCGATCAAGGAGCGGAGCTTGATCAGATCTCCGCCGATCGCCAGGGTGGGCGTATCGGTGATCTGGCCGAAAATCAGCCCGTGATAGCGAGACGACATCACCGCATCCAGGTTGCGGTAGGTCTGCAGCACCGACAACGGCTCTGGATCGTAATCCAGCAGTTGCAGCAGCGATTCGTCTTCCGCCTGGTGCATGTGGCACAGGGTCCACAGCTCGTTGCTGGTCACGCAATCGTTGTTGCCGATTTCGAAATACGACCGGGAGTGCGGAATATGCACGAACCGCACCTTCTCCCTGGTTCCGGCGCGCGTGTATTTCTTGATGACTGCGGCCAGAGCCTCGATGTCCCCTCGGCTGCTGGAGGCGGTTGCGATACCGATGGTCGGAATGTCGTTCCCGCGCCGTGGCATGCGCCTGGCTTCTTCGGCGAGGTTGAACGCGAAGTCGGGTTCGACAGCATAGGTCTTGCCCGTCAGCTTTTCCATGATGGCCTGGGACAGGGTGCTGCGCAGGGTGACGCGGCGGGCCATTTCGAACAGTTCGACGATTTCCTTGGCGTAATCGTCCTGGGCCGCCTCACACCCCATGCGGGCGATATCCACGATCGCGCCCTGTTCGCGCGCGGCCCGCGCCAGCCGGATCATCAGGGTGACCGTCCCCCGGTCGTACAACAGGCCGCCACCACCCAGGATCAGATAGTCCGTGGATCGGAAAAATGGCGTCGAACCAAGCAGTTGAGTGGCCAGATAGCCTTCGCCGGTGCGGATCTTGTTGTGATAGACCTGGATGCAGTCCGGATAGAATCGCTTGATCCCCTCCAGGATCGCTTCATCCCCGACATTGTTCGATCCGAAGGACCCATAGGCAATGACACGCGTGGCCCTGCCGGCCGCGACGGGGAATCGGTCTTCGTTTCGGCCGTGCTGCAGATAGTGAATCTTCGGCGATTGGATGGCGCGCTGGCGGTACGCCGCCCGCACGTCCGCATTGGAATCGAGATACCAGGCTTCGTCGAAGGCAAACGCCTCCCGCCCTTCGTCTCGCCCAATCTTCACAAAATGGTCCCACGCATCGCGCGCGGCGCCCTTTAAGATCGCTATAGCGACGTCGGGGTATCGGCCCAGATACCACGGTCCGTCGAAGCCTAGTTCAACCCTCTCATCCGCCATCAACGCTGCCTTCTTGCCGGCTTCACCCTGGTCCCGATCGAAACGCGTCGGTTATTCTTGTCGACGATCAACGCCATGCGGCGCCACAGCGGTAGTATAGCATTCCGACGGGCGCCGGGCGTACCAAAATTGCGTCAATCTGTTTCATGACCCGAGAATTGCGCCTCCGCCGCCCGTGGCCTGGACGACCGCCATTCGCTGGACTTCGCAAAACCTGAACCGCTGCCATCGATTATCGATTGCACGCAGCGATTGCCCCCATGCATCCATCGCCCTGCATCATGGCGGATATGTGAAAGTCGGATGGCCCGCCGAGCGGTCCAATCCCGCCGGACGGGTGCCATGGGGCTTGTCCGCAAATTGCCGCTTCACGTCTGGCACCGATGCCAAACACCTGCGTGGTGGGCAGGTCGGTCCAGCCGACGCGGTTGTTGGCGGACAAGCCACTGGCCTGCCTAGGACGCGGCGAACCTGACCGAGTGAGCATCGGAGCGAGCCAGACGCCCCTCTATCAAACCATAGAGTTTGGTATCCTCCTCCGAAATCGCGTGCAGGTAGTCGACATCCTTGGATGACAGATCCCCCACGGACAAAAACTTGATCGACTCGTTCGCTCGGCTGGTGGTCATGATCCCCCAGCGCCCCGCAAGCCAGGCCGCGTAGTGCTTCATGTTGGTCACCTCCACCCCCAGCTTTTCCAGGCGCGCGACGACCTGGTCCGCCGTGCCGCCGCCAAGCCACTGACACAGCGGATTGGCGGTCACCATCTTTTGCTCGTGCAGCAGGCGCAAACTCAGTCCACCCAGGAATTCGTCCGTCAGCACATCGCGTGAGGCTTCCAGCCCCAGAGTCTTGAGCCAGCCTTTGGTATCCGGCTGGAAAACGCCTGTGGAGGCGTCCCGCTTCAGGCGTGTGAGGAAGTAGTTCACCCGCGACAACGCGATATCCAAGGGCGGGCGGACAATGGTGAAGACCTCGTCAGACGGCCGGATGACATTCCATTTTTCATACTCCGCGAGATTGACATGCCCATGCGTGTATATCGTGTCGAAATAGGGCAGCACGCGCAGTGTATCGATCAGTGTTTCCACCAGCTTCTCGGGTGATGTATACATGGGCGATGTAATCGTGCGATGGATCGAAGGATATCTGGTAACAATATTGTAAGACAGATCGGTCCCGGCGCATTTTGGAATATGGACGAACAGCAGTCGGTGCTTCTCGCTATACGCATGCAGCAGCAATTCGATCACGCTGGATTGGAACAGCCTGGACCGGAGCATGGTATGGATGGTGTCCCGTGCGGCGCCGGCGCTCCACTTTTCCGGGCCAGGCGGGGCCTTCCGCCGTCCACCGAACACACCGCGGGCGATCTGGTCGTAACTTCGGTCCCCAAGGTCGATCTGGCACAGCAGATTATAGAGCCCTTCCCGTGGATTATGGAGACGCAGCAAATCGAACAGCGCCCGCGGCGAATCCGGCGTCGGCAGGGGCAGGAACCGGGCGGGCGGACGGGCATTGAAGTCCGGCGGAGCTTCGGGAGAGGACGTGTTCGCCAGCATGACGTCGCCACCGGGCAGAGTCCGGCCGGATTCGGTATATCGCACCGTAACCCGATGAGTACGGGTCAGATCGAGCGCCGGGTCAAGGACGAAGCGGAACCCGCAATCGAGGTCGTCACGCGACAACGTCCGCTTCAGGTCGAGCCGCGGCCGGTCGCAGGTCACCTGGGCGATCTTCGTATCGTTCACGAATATCGAAACGTCCACCAGGCTTGTGGGAGCGGAATCATCGGCCGCCCAGCCCGCGATTTGGGAGTCCGACACAGCATCGACATGGCCTCGGAGCATGATCCCTCTCTCGGTCGCGAGGGTTCAAGTATGACAGGGATTGGTCAAAAAAGCATCCCCGCGAATCGAATTTTGAAGACATGCCATTATAGGTTGTTATATAGTTTTTATATCTACTAATAGGGGTATTGCTGAACCTCTGGCAGCCAGCGACAGTTCCGGATAGACAGGTCCTCATGCCAAGCCGCTTCGAACCAATTCGCCCGACCGTCCTGCTCTACGATTGGGATAACACGCTGGTGGATGCCTGGGCCGGCATCACCGCGGCACTCAATGCCGCCTTCACGGCGTTTTCCCTGCCGCTTTGGACGGTCGAGGACACCCGCCATCGCGTCCGGGTCTCGCTGCGCGAAAGCTTCCCGGTCATGTTCGGGGGGGATTGGGAGCGTGCCCGCGACATTTTTTACACGACCCTGACCGAAGGCCATCTGGACGCCGTCACCCCGATGCCCGGCGCGGAGGCAGTGTTGACCGCCGGGGCCGGCTGGATCCAGGGCGTGGTGTCCAACAAGGCCGGGCCATTTCTCCGCAAGGAGGTAACGCATCTGGGCTGGGACCCGCATTTCGGCGCGGTGGTCGGGGCAGGCGACGCACATGCCGACAAGCCTGACCCGGCCCCGATCCTGTTGGCCTTGGCTCGCCTGGGCCGAACCGCCGATTTTTCCGTATGGTATATGGGTGACACCGCGGTCGATATGCAGGCCGCGCGGGCGGCCGGCGTGCGCGCAATCCTGATCGGCGATGCCGAACATGATGGGGGCGTTGAACATGCGGCCCCGGATATCCATTTCCCGTCCGCGCATCATTTCGCCTCACGGCTTCGTGAACTCGGATGATATGGCGCACTGATACAATACCAATGCTGGCGGCCGAGCCACGACCCGTCGGGCCTAACTCACCTTATCGAAAAGAAGAAGGATCTAGAACGTGGCCAATGAGAAGTCGCAAAACGTTCAGGACGTGTTTCTGAACCACGTGCGAAAAAACAAAACACCTGTCACGGTGTTCCTTGTGAACGGTGTCAAACTGCAGGGGATCATCACCTGGTTTGACAATTTTTCCGTTCTGCTTAGACGGGATGGGCATACCCAACTTGTCTATAAGCATGCGATCAGCACGGTCATGCCCGGCGCGCCCATCCAGTTGTTCGATGGCGTCCGCACCGAGGGTACCACGCTGACAGTGCCGAACAGGGAGCTGGCGCCCGCTGGTGGCGGAGGATAGGTGACGCGCCAACGCGCCCCCCTACCAGCATTCGTCAGGGTGAATTGATGGATGCCGCGACGGGCCCGGTCAGGGCCGCGGTGGTGCTGCCCTGGGAAAAATCCGGACACGCCTCCGACCAGCCGCGCGCCGCGGAGGCTCGTCTGGCCGAAGCCATCGGCCTGGCCGCATCAATCGGTTTGGTCGTGGTGCACAGCGCCATCATCCCGCTGCGCATGCGCCGCCCCAGCACATTGCTGGGCGAAGGACAGGTCTCTACCCAGGGCGAGGTCATCGCGGAAAAGGACGTCACGGTGGTGATCGTCGATTCCACGCTGTCCCCGGTGCAGCAGCGCAACCTGGAACGCGCGTGGGGCTGCAAGGTCATCGACCGGACCGGTCTGATCCTTGATATCTTCGGAGAGCGCGCGGCGACCCGCGAAGGCACGTTGCAGGTCGAACTCGCGCATCTGGGCTATCAGCGATCCCGCCTGGTGCGGTCCTGGACCCACTTGGAGCGTCAGCGCGGCGGCTTCGGCTTCCTGGGCGGCCCCGGCGAAACCCAGATCGAGGCCGACCGAAGGCTGATCGACGAACGTCTGGTCCGGCTGAAGAAGGAACTGGAACAGGTCCGGCGCACGCGCGGTCTGCACCGGTCGGCTCGTCGGCGGGTGCCGTTCCCGGTGGTGGCGCTGGTCGGCTACACCAATGCCGGAAAATCGACGCTGTTCAATGCCTTGACCGGCGCCGAGGTGACCGCGAAAGACCAGTTGTTCGCAACCCTGGACCCGACCATGCGGGGATTGCGGCTGCCGTCCGGCCGGCAGGTGATCCTGTCCGATACCGTCGGCTTCATCAGCGAATTGCCGCACGAACTGGTGGCCGCGTTTCGCGCCACGTTGGAAGAAGTCGCCGAAGCCGACATCATCCTGCATGTCCGCGACGCCGCCCACCCCGACTCCATGGCGCAGCGCGGCGACGTGGAGACGGTGCTGGACGATATGGTCGACGACGTGACGCTGGACTCGAACTGGCGGGATCGCACGATCGAGGTTCTGAACAAGGCCGATCTGTTGGGCGGCGTCGCGGAAGTCCCGGTCCGGCCCGGAGCGGTCGCGGTGTCCGCGATCACCGGCGACGGATTGGCGGTTCTGAAGGCGGCGATCGATCGCCGCATTTCAGAGGGCATGGAAACCGCCGACTACGACATCCGGCCGGATGACGGGGCCAGCCTGGCGTGGCTGTACCAGCACGGCGAAGTCGTCGATCGGCAGGACGACGAAACCGCCGTGCATGTGAAGGTCCGCCTGCATCCGGCCGATCGCACGCGGTTTGAGCGGCGGGCATGATCCTTTCGACCGCCCAACTGGCGACGATCTCGACCCTGATGCGCGATGCCGCCCGCCAGGAAATCCTGCCGCGCTTCCGCAATCTTACCGATGGCGCGGTGCGGATGAAGACCGGGCCGCTCGATCTGGTCACGGAAGCGGATGAAGCGGCGGAGGTGATCATCACCGCGGGCCTTCGCCGCGAATTTCCTGGCTGTGTCGTGGTCGGCGAGGAAGCCGCCAGCGACAACCCGGCCCTGTTGAAGGATCTGACCGGCGCCGATCTGGCGTTTGTCGTCGATCCGGTCGACGGGACGGCGAATTTCGCCTCTGGCCTGGCGCTGTTCGGGGTGATGGTCGCGGCGATTTCCCACGGCGAGGTCATCGCCGCCGCCATCCACGATCCCCTCGGTGACGACACCGCGTTGGCCTTGCGCGGCGAGGGCGCCTGGATCGAAACCCGGGATGGGCGCCGGCGCGATCTGCGGGTGGCACCTCCGGCGCCGGTTTCCGTCATGGCCGGGAATGTCGCCTGGCGGTTTCTGCCGGAGCCGCAGCGGACCCTGGTGTGCTCCAACCTGCCGAAACTGGGTGGGTGCTGGGATTACCGGTGTTCGGCGCATGAGTATCGCATGATCGCGGCGGGTCATTGCCACTTCCTGTTCTTCAACCGGCTGTATCCCTGGGATCACGCGCCCGGTTGGTTGCTGCATCGGGAAGCGGGCGGCTATGCGACGAAGTTCGACGGGACTCCCTATGATCCGACAACGATTGACGGCGGCATGATCTGCGCGCCGGACCGGGAGTCCTGGTTTGCCATTCGGGAGACCTTGCTGGGGTTGCCGAGGTAGCCGATGGCTGGCCGTGCGTCGGATTGACCGCTCACCGGAATTGCATTCCCGAAGTCGGAGGACAAGGGGTGCAATTCAACGTTTTGTGGAGTGATATCGACGACTCTAGCCATGGACTGATAGACTCGCCTCATCGTCATTGCCGAACTTGATCCGACAACCCGCCTCCTGCCGTTGAAGCGTGGGTTGCCGGGTCAAGCCCGGCAATGACGGTGAGACGTGCACTCGATCGCATAACTTTGGTTCGCACCCGACGACAAGCCTCTCATTCATCCGCCAGGCTACGCCCCATGAGCGTCACCATTCGCGTCCCAATCATGACCCGTCACCAGTTCTTCGACTGGGCCGCGGCCCAAGCCGCTCGGCATGAGTTCGATGGGTTTGAACCGGTAGCGATGACCGGGGGCAACCTCAATCACAGTCGCATCGCCTTCAATATTCACAGGACGCTTCACGGCCGGCTCAAGGGCAGCGGCTGCGAGCCACTCGGACTCGACGCGGGCGTCGCCACGATCGGAGATACCGTCCGTTATCCCGATGCCGTGGTGACCTGTTCCCCCACCCAAGGGGGAAGCCGTCTGGTACCCAACCCCGTCGTTGTGTTCGAGGTGATCAGCCCAACGTCCGGACATGTCGCCGAGCATATCGATCGAATCGTCAAAGTCCGAGAATACGCCACGGTCGATTCGATCCGCCGCTATGTCATCGTTGAATCCGCGAGCGTCGGCCTGACGGTCCATGAGCGGC
>CAMBXJ010000158.1 GCA_945871455.1 Asaia bogorensis | reverse complement strand
GCGCGCGTCGCGCTGGCCGTGATCGTCAATCTGGAACATTGGGACTGGGACGTGCCGCCCGATACGCCGTTGCCGGTCAGCCCCATGGGCGGACCAGAGGGATTGTGGACCGGCAACCAGCCGGCATTTCCAGACATCGGTGGATACGGCAATCATGAGTACGGCAACCGGGTCGGGATTTTCCGTGTGCTCGCGCTGCTGGACAAGTACGGCATCAAACCGACCCTGGCGCTCGACAAGGTCGTGGCCGACAACTACCCGTTCCTGATCAAGGAGGGCCAGAAGCGCGGCGCCGAATTCATCGCCCATGGCATCAGCCGCCGGCGCATCATCCATATCGGCATGTCGGAAGCGGAAGAACGGCAATATATTCGCGACTCCATCGACGCGGTCGAGAAAGCCACCGGCCAGCGCCCGATCGGCTGGTCCGGCCCGGACTTCCAGGAAACCACGAACACGCCCAACCTGCTCGCGGCCGAGGGCATTCGCTATGTCTGCGACTGGGGCAACGACGAACAGCCCTACAAGATGACGCCCAGGACGGGAGAACTCTACTCGCTGGGCGTGAACCAGTATCTCGACGACAATTTCATCCATCTGCATGGGCGGCGGACCATCAACGAAGTCAATCTGATGTGGCGCGACTGGTTCGACGGTCTTTACGTCGATGGAGCGACCACCGGGCGCCTGATGGTGCTGCATTTGCACCCATGGATCATCGGCCAGCCCTGGCGCATCCGCCATCTGGATGAGGTTCTTAGTCATATCTGCGCTCATCAGGGTGTGTGGAAGGCGACCGGCGGTCAGATCATCGACTGGTTCAAGGCCCAACCCGGTCATGGCCAGGCCCAGGCCCAGGCTCAGACCGGCGGATCGTAGCCGCGTGCCGATCCGGCAATACAACGGACCGCCAGCGGTTTTCCGTTCAACCGGAACCGTTCCGGCCGTCTTTCGCGCCCATCTTCCGCCTCATCGCAGGCGAGCGGAGACCCCATCATGACCCTCGCACCTGGTCGGTTCGACTACGCACCCATCACCGAACGTCCCATCATCAAATGGCCCAACAACGCGCGGGTCGCGTTCTGGGTCGCGCCGAACATGGAATTCTTCGAGTATATGCCGGAAAGCCGGCCGACCCAGCCCGACATTCCGCACTATACGCGTATGGACTACGGCAACCGCGTGGGTTTCTGGCGCATGCTGGATGTGCTGAACAAGCACAAGGTGCGCGCCTGTTGCTGTCTGAACCTGGAAATCCTCGATCATTTCCCGGAAATCAAGGACGCGATGATCGCGGCGGATTGGGACTACATGGCGCATGGCCTGTACAACAGCCGCCCGATCTATGACCTGACGGAGCAGCAGGAACAGGCCTATTGGCAGGATTTTGTCAGTCACCTCCAGAAAATGACCGGCAAACGCCTCAAGGGCCGGCTTGGCGGCGGCGCCGGCTATACCGTCAGGACCGACGACCTGATGGCGGAGGCCGGCTGCCTCTATCACACGTCCTGGATCATCGATGACCAGCCCTGGCCGATCAATGTGCGGGGCGGGCAGAAATTCATCTACGTCCCCTATACCGGGCAGACGAACGATGCCGGCATGCTGGCCTGGAACCGGGACGCCGATTACTTCCTGCAGATGATCAAGGACCAGTTCGACACGCTCTACCGGGAAGGCGCGGAAAGCGGGCGCGTCATGTGTCTGTCGCTACATCCGCACAATATCGGACGCCCGAACGCGGCGAAGTATCTGGACGAGGCGCTGCGCTATATTCTGGGTCACGACGGGGTCTGGAACACCACCGCCGACGATATTGCCGAGTATTACATCGCCAACTACTATGACCAGGTGTCGGCCTGGATTGCGGACCAGAAGACCAAGGCGTGATCGCGGTCGTCTGACCGAAAGGGGGAAATCGGCCGGCTTTGCCAGGGGCCGTGCCAGGGGCAATGGGGTAGGGGCCGTGCCAGGGGCGGTGGCGGGAGGAGCCCTGGTGAGGAGCCCTGGTCGGGGGCTCCAGGGCGCGGTGGCCCGCGCCCTCCCGCCGGATATTTGCGACCTACCCACCCAGGATCTGGCGCATCGCCTCGGCCACCTGATCGGGCGATGCGCCCCTGGTCCGGGCGTGCGGCCGGCTGGTGGCGAAGGCGACGATGAGGACGATTTCGTCGGGACGGGGGGCGCCGGGGATCGAGACTTCCATGGCATCCATCGCATCGTAATCCCAGGCATTTTCCGCACCGCCAAAGATCAGGTCGATCGCGGCGCCGGGTTGGGCGACTTTTTTCGTGCCGGGGATCAGCGCCGGACCGGCACGCAGCCCCCGACGCATTGCGAGGCCCATCCGCGCATGGATCATCGCGGCACCGTGTTCCCGGTCTCCATTGATCCCGACGATGACCCCCTTGGAATAGGCGATCGGGGGCCGATCCGCGGGAAACCGTTCCAGCGCGCGCGCGGTCAGTTCGGCGCCAACCTCGACCGAGATTTGCGTCAGTTCCGTCAACTCGCTGTCGGAGGCGGGGCGGCGCGCGGCATAGGGATTGACCAGAACGGCGCAGGCCGCGACCTGTCGGGTGGCGGGGACGATGGGATAGCCGGTCTCGATCCGGGTTTCTCGTTCGATCACGACGATCTGGCGGATATTGGCCATCTGTGCACGCTCCTTCCGCGGAAGCAGCCCGTATATGGCGATTGTGACGACCTCGCCACCGGTGGTATTGTGGCGGCACCGCCGCCGGGCGCATGTGGCGGCGCGGCCGCGGGGAGCATGTGGCGCCGCGGCCGCCGGGGTTTCGCGGGAACGGCCGATTGGAAAGCGCCGGCCTCGCCGTGATCCGGACCGCGGAACCACGCCGCCAGCCAGGCTTTGCATCACCCGCATCATTGCGAGACCGGCGCGACACCGGTCCTGCCGCTACGTGCATCCCGCATTGACCTGCCGGCAGGATGCCGCGAACGCCTCGGAAACGAAAGGCGGCTGCTTGTAATAGCCCTTCATCCAACTGGCGAGCATGCAGAGTTCCTCTAGCCGCAGGACCTCATCCAAGGTTCCGTCCGGAAAAGCGACCTGGAAGCTCTCGGCGATGATCAGCAGCAGGGCTTCCACCTGCTCGATCACCAGGCCGCAATCGGTCTCCAGAACGGCGGTACGGACCAGGATTGCCTCATCGACATCATATTCGTCGCGGATCAGTTTCACGATCCAGCGGAACATGTTCATCCAGTTTTTCACATCGTCGACCGGCCGTGACATCGAGCGCCTTCCCTTGGGGGCGGCCGTATTGTGCCGCGAAAGCGTTCCCGGATGGTTAATGTCAAATATCGTTGTGTGTGGGATGTCGCTTTTCAGCCGTCCGCGGGCGCTTTTTCACTGTATTAGCCCACCCCGGGGCGGTTGCTCCCCGCCTGAAGTGGCAGCCCGATGAAAAGGTGCATTATGTTTCCGGACAGACACTAAGACCGATCCGGGACCGCCGCCGATGCTGGTGCCCGCGCGCCGGCCTGATCCGCCACCGCCGCCCGGTATGGCCGAAACGGCCCCCGCCAGTTGGACGGCAAACAGGGAAGCACGACGGATGCCGCCAGCAGGGCCACCCGCTTCGATGCCGGTGCCTCCCGGACCGAGCGCCACAGCCAGCG
This sequence comes from Asaia bogorensis, assembly GCA_945871455.1. GTDB lineage: Bacteria > Pseudomonadota > Alphaproteobacteria > Acetobacterales > Acetobacteraceae > Rhodopila. The sequence goes on along the minus strand of CAMBXJ010000158.1, from coordinate 5,034 downwards.
CCGACCCTCCGATGCGCGGTCGCGACGGATCAACTCCCGCCCGACCACCCAGGCGGTATCCGCCTCCGCCAGATCGCGCAGCAGCCCCAGCCGCCCGGTGCCCAGTTGCCCGGTGCCCAGTTGCCCAGTCCCCAGTTGCCCTGTCCCGAGGCGCCCGGCCAGCCCTGGCACCGCGAACGTCGCGTCCAAACAAACTCGAAAAACTTCCGTATCAAACGCTCGGCTTGCATAGGCGCCGTCGATCCGTTCCCGCACCAGCAACAGCGGTGTCCGATCCCGAACGCGGTCAAATTCGCCCAACAACGCCAGGCGGATCCAATATTCCCAGTCCTCCCCGAAGCGCATATCCTCCCGGAACGCGCCTGTCTGGCGCACCGCCTCGCTTCGGATCAGCAGGTGCCCGCCGTTCACATAGCGGTTGCGCACCAGCAATCGCTCCAAGACATCGCCATCGGGCGGACACACCCGTCGCCCGGCCTGATCGGGTCTGGTCGGATCAAGCCTGGCCCAGGATCCGGCGACGGCCACGGCCCAGGGTGCATCGCCCAACCCGTCCGCCAGCGTTGCCAGAGCAGTGGGCGTCAGCACATCGTCCGCATCCAGAAACAGCACACCATCGCCGTCCAGCAAAGCCATCCCCCGGTTGCGCGCGGCCGACACGCCCGCGTTTCCCTGCGTCAGCAGTCGCAGCCGGGGATCGGAGAACCGCCGCACGACGTCGCCCGTGCCGTCGGTCGACCCGTCATCGACAACCACCATGGACCAGTCCGCATGGGTCTGTCGCAGGACCGATCGGATCGTATCGCCGATCAGGGCCGCACAATTCCAGGCAGGCGTGACGATGTTGATGTGCAAGGGAACACCGGACCCAAAGATGTGTAGCCAGAACCGATAGCGCCAGGTGATGGAAATTCCGTTAACGCCCCACGCCCGCTCCGCGAAATCGCGCAACCCAGGCGGCGGCGAACGGCCCCAACCGACCGCCCGTTTCGAAAAGAATTAACCGACGCCCGCTTTTCAGCCACAAGGGTTCCAGTCACCCTGACATTGATGCGCATCGTGCTTCGAGGAATCACCCGATTGTTCGCCGTCATCGGCATACTCATCCTGCTCCTTGTGGTGCTGGTCGGCGGCGCCCTGTGGCTGACCCTGCCGCGTGGCAACCAGCAGGCCCGCATCCCCGGCCTTGCCGCCCCGGTCGACATCAGCTTCGACCAGGACGGCGTGCCGCGGTTCCGCGCGACGAACGACCGCGACGCGGTGGCCGTCCTCGGCTACCTGCACGCACGCGACCGCATGTTCCAGATGGAGCTGATGCGGCGGGCGGCGTCCGGGCGCCTGTCGGAGATCGCCGGCGCGATCACCCTGCCAATGGACCGGTCCATGCGGACCATGGGCCTGCGTCACCGCGCCGCGTCCGATTTCGCCGCCCTGCCCGACGACGCCCGCGCCCTGTTGGAGGCCTACGCCAGTGGCGTGAACGCCCGTATCGAGGCAAGGGGCCGGTTCGTCGCCCCGGAGTTCCTGATCCTCGGCCGCCCGGAGCCCTGGCTGCCGGTGGACAGCTTGCTCTGGGCCAAGACCATGGGATTGTGGCTGTCCGCCAACTGGCGGACCGAGCTGTCCCGCCTGGCCCTGGCCGGCCGGGTGCCCCAGCGGCTGATCGACGAACTCTGGCCACCCAAGGACGACGCCGGCCGACCAGAGGCCTCCCTGCCGTTCCCAACGGATGTCACGGAAGCGGCGGCGAACCTGGCCGTGGTGCTGCCACACTTCCCCGGGGATCACACCCAGCCCGGGTCGGCGTCGAATGAATGGGCGGTGGATGGACGCCACACCGAAACCGGTGCCCCCCTGCTCGCCGGCGATCCGCATCTGGTGCTCGGTTTTCCCGGCATCTGGTATCTGGCCAGGATCGAACTGCCCGACCGGGTCCTGGCCGGTGCCACCGCGCCGGGCGTGCCGGCCCTGGTCATGGGCCATAACGGACATATCGCCTGGACCTTCACCACCACCGGCGCTGACGTGCAGGACGTGTTCGTCGAAACCCCGGCCGGTCCGGGGATGTATGAAACGCCGGATGGGCCTCGCCCATTCATCATCCGGGAGGAACGCATCGCCGTCCGCGGCCAGCCGACCGAGATGCTGACCGTCCGCGAAACCCGCCACGGCCCGGTGATGAGCGATCTGCGGAAGGAACCCGGCCCGATCCTCGCCGTCGCAATGGGCAATTTGCAGGTCGGGGATACCGCGGCGGCGGGACTGATGGCGCTCAATCGCGCGCGGACGGTGCGCGAAGCCGGCGACGCGGCGGCCATGATCTCCTCGCCGGTGCAGAACCTGATGGTGGCGGACCGCCAGACCATCGGTCTGTTCGTCACCGGACGAGTCCCGATCCGTCGTGCCGGGGATGGGACCCGGCCGGTGCCGGGGGATGGATCGCATGACTGGATCGGCTGGGCCGCCGGCGCCCGGTTGCCGCATGTCATCGCCCCGGACAGCGGGCGTCTGGTGAATGCCAACGAACGCATCGCGCCGCCGGATTTCCCCGTCTTCCTCGGCCGTGACTGGTTCGGCGACTGGCGCGCCCGCCGTATCCGAACGTTGTTGGAAGCGACACCGCGTCACTCGGCCGCGAGCTTCGCCAGCATGCAGGCCGATGCAACGAGCGCCTTCGCCCAGCAAATCCTGCCGACCCTGTTGGCGGTGATGCCCGCCGGAGAGGCCGAAACCCGCATGCAAAACCTGCTGCGAGGCTGGGACGGCACGATGAACACCGACGCGCCGCAGCCGCTGATCTTCAACGCCTGGGTGGCGCGGTTTCATGCCGCGGTGCTGAAGCGGGTGGGGATCCCGCCGGAACATGGCGGGCCGCGGTCGGATGGCGTCGCCTTCGCGCTGTCGGATGCCGGCAGACATTGGTGCGGCGACGATTGCGCCGCGATGTTGCGCGAAACCCTGACCGAGACCCTGACCGAGATGACCGCGCGATTTGGCGCCGATCCGACCGCCTGGCGCTGGGGGGTCGCGCATCCGGCGGTGTTCGCGCATCCCTTGCTGCGCAACGTCCCGGTCCTGGGCGCCCTGGCCACGTTCTCCATCGCCACGCCGGGCGACGATACCACGGTCAACCGGGCGGGCCTGGATGCGCGGTTCAATGCCGTTCATGGCCCGGGCTTTCGTGGCGTCTACGATCTGGCGGACCTGGAGCGCAGTCTGTTCGTCGTGTCGCCCGGACAATCGGGCAATTTGCTCAGCCGCCATGCGCGGGATTTTCTCACCCGTTGGCGCGATGGTGCTACGATCACCCTGGCTGCCAAACCCGACAGCGTCCGCTCCATCACACGGATCGTGCCATGAGTTACTCCGGCTACAGCCCAGACGAGTATGAAATGACGCGGGGCGTGATCATCCGCCGCTGCCTGGCCTGGTGCGTGGACGCCCTGTTGATCGGGCTGCTGGTGTTCGGTCTGTGGTGGGCGATGGCCGCGGTCGGGGTCCTGACCCTGGGGCTGGGGTTCGGGCTGATGGCCCTGCTGCCGTTCGTGCCGGTCATCTACCACCTGGTGTGCCTGTTGGGTCCCGACAGCGCCACGCCGGGCCAGCGCCTGTTCGATCTGATCGTCCGGCGCGATCAGGACCTGGGGCCGCCCACCCCGTTGCAGGCGGTGATCGCGATCGGGGTGTACTACCTGACCCTGGCAACCAGCGGATTGTTGCTGGTGGTGGCGCTGTTCACGACCCGACGGCGGACCCTGCATGACCTGCTGAGCGGTCTGGTCGTCGTGCGGTTGCACGCCTTCCGTGCCTTCAGCGAATCCGCCCGACTCTCCCAATTGACCCCGCCGCTCGGCTACGGGAACATGCCGCCGCCAACATCCGGATATCCACGGTCGGGTCCATGACCTACAAGCCGCCGCGCCGCCCGCAGTTCTTCTACACCACGGCCCCGCTGCCTTGCCCCTATGTGGCCGGGCGGGTGGAACGGAAAGTCGTGACCGAGATCACCGGACCGCAAGCGGAATCCCTGCACGACCGGCTGTCCCGGGCCGGGTTCCGGCGCAGCCACAACATCGCCTATGCCCCGGTGTGCCCGTCCTGCCAGGCCTGCATCCCCATTCGCATCCCGGTCAAAACCTTCCAGCCCGACCGAACCTTGCGCAAGCTGGTGAAGGCCAACGCGCGGATGGAGGGGTTTGAGGTGTCGGCCCGCGCCACGACCGAGCAATTTCAGTTGTTCCAGCGCTATCAGCGGGTCCGCCACGGCGAAGGCGATATGGCGACCATGAGCTTCTACGACTACCGCGCGATGGTCGAGGATACGCCGATCGACACGTTCATCGTCGAATTCCGCGATCCCGATGACCGCATGGTGGCGGCATGCCTGACCGACCGCCTGGCGGATGGCCTGTCCGCCGTCTACAGCTTCTTCGCCCCCGGCCTGGAAAAGCGCTCGCTCGGCACCTACGCTGTTCTGTGGCTGATAGAGCGGGCGAAGCTTCTGGGACTGCCCTATGTGTATCTGGGCTATTGGGTCCCGGAAAGCCGCAAGATGGCGTACAAGGCGCGGTTCCGGCCCAGTGAGGTGCTGTTGGGCGGGACGTGGCGGATGCTGACGGAGCGGGATATCGCGGACGGGGAAGCGGCGATGCCCGCCCTGGTGTCGGAGACCACGGCGTAGACACCTGTATCGGCGTTCAGGACGCGGATTGTCGTTGCCACATAGAGCCGCGGATTTGTCGGCCCAAGGGGACGCGGATTATTGTCGGCCCAAGGGGGCGCGGATTGTTGTCGGCCCGACGGGACGCGGACTGTCATTGCCACGAAGGGCGGCGGGTTGTCGTCATTGTAGTCTGCACCAAGGGACGCGGATCGATGTCGTCCCGAAGAGCGGTTATGCACGACGGCGATGGCATCCACCGAAGCTAGCAAAGTCCCGGCGGGCGTCATTGGGCGGCGTCCGGATCGTCACGGCGATTTCCGTGCTTGAGCCTCACCGCAACCACCGCTATACGCCCCGCTTCGCGCTGCCGG
>CAMBXJ010000157.1 GCA_945871455.1 Asaia bogorensis | reverse complement strand
TCCACCCCAGGGCCGATCGGGACCAGCGCGTTGGCCTTGCCGCAACTTGGGCAATCCGGCGGGATCGGTGTCGTGTGGCCGCAATGATGGCACTGCAATTCGGACCGCGTGCGATGTTCCACCAGCCAGGCCGTGCAGTTCGGGCACTGCATCCGATGGCCGCAATGGCGGCACAGGGTCAGCGGCGCATAGCCGCGGCGATTGAGGAACAGCATCACCTGCTCCCCCCGCGCCAGGGTCTTCCGGATTGCCTCGATCAGGGGCGGCGCCAGGAACCGCCCACGTTCCGGTGGAGTCTCGCGTAGGTCCAGCGCCTCGATAAATGGCAGTGACGCGCCGCCATGCCGGTTCGGCAGATGCAGGCGGCCATACCGCCCCGCTTCGACATTGGCCACCGTCTCCAGGCTGGGTGTCGCCGACACCAGCACCGCCGGCGCCGTGGACAGGCGGGCGCGCACCACCGCCATGTCGCGCGCGTGGTAGACGACGCCGTCTTCCTGCTTGAAGGCGGTTTCGTGCTCCTCATCCACCACGATCAGTCCCAGATCGGGGAACGGCAGGAACAGCGCCGAACGTGCCCCAACGACAACCGGGGCCTGCCCGTCCTCCACCGCGCGCCAGGTGATCCGCCGCACCCGGGATGTCAGGTGGGAGTGCCAGACGGCCGGCGCGACCCCGAAGCGCCGCTCAAACCGCGCCAGGAACTGCGCCGAGAGGGCGATTTCCGGCAGTAAAATCAACGTCTGGCGGTTCTGGCGCAGGCATTCGGCGACGGCTTCCAGATAGACCTCGGTCTTGCCGGAGCCGGTGACGCCTTCCAGCAGTTGGACCTGGAATGCCTTGGCCGCCACCGCCTGGCGCAGGGCAAGCGCGGCGGTTTCCTGGTCCGCCGACAAGGTTGGGCCGGGATAATCCGGGTCGGGCGGCACAAAGGGCAGGTCGGCCGGGATCGCCTCCATCACCAGCATCCCAAGATCGGCCATGCCGCGTACCACGGCGCCGCTGACCTCCGCCATCCGCGCCAGTTCCGCTGTGCCGCGCGGTTCGGCGCGGGCCAGCACGTCCAGAACGGCCTGGCGCGCCGGGGTCATGCGGACCCCATCGGGCATTGGGACCATGCGCCGCCAGCCATTGGTCGGTCCGACCGGCGGGCGCGCGACCCGCAAGGCCATGGCCATCACTTCGCCCGGAGGCGACAAGGTGTAAGCGGCAATCCAGTCGACGAACCGTCGCAAATTCTCCCGCATCGGCGAGGTATCGACGATGGCAAGCACCGATTTCAGCTTGCGGGCGGGCAGATTGGGATCGGGCTGAGAGTCCCAGACCACGCCCATCTGCTCCCGCCCGTTCAGCGGGACCAGCACCACGTCCCCCGGCGCGGGATCCAGGTCGGACGGCACGCCGTAATCGAATGGACCGGGAAACGGGAAGGGCAGCATCACCGATACGCGGCGTGGCCCCCGGGCGGCGGTCGGTTCCAGCTCGGTCCCAGAGGGAGCACCGGACGGATCGGCGGGTGGATGGAGGTCGAACAATGACGCCACGCCCTAGCCCCCTCTCTCTTGGTCCGCGCCAAACATCCTGTATAACCCGCCCAATCCCGATTGGGTCCATGACGTATCCGGAAACTGGAGCGAGGGCATGAAGTTCTTTGTCGACACCGCCGATACCGCGGAAATCAAGGCGTTGGCCGCCAGTGGGCTGTTGGATGGCGTGACGACCAACCCCTCCCTTGTCGCCAAGAGCGGCAAGAAGTTCCTTGATGTCATTGCCGAAATTTGCGCGACGGTGCCCGGCCCGGTCAGCGCCGAGGTCACCGCGACCGAGTTCGACGGCATGATGGCCGAGGCCAAGGTGCTGCGCGCGATCGCCAAAAATGTCGCGGTGAAAGTGCCGCTGACCCCGGACGGTCTGCGCGCCTGCCGGCACCTGACCGACGATGGGTCGATGGTGAATGTCACCCTGTGCTTCTCGGCGTCGCAGGCGCTGCTGGCCGCGAAGGCGGGAGCGACATTCGTCAGCCCGTTTGTCGGCCGCCTGGACGATATCGGAGAGGACGGAATGGGTCTGATCGCCGATATCATGACCATCTATCGCCAATATGCCTTCAAAACCGAGGTTCTGGTCGCGTCCGTCCGCAACCCGGAGCATGTGGTGGCGGCGGCCAAGCTGGGGGCGCATGTCGCGACCCTGCCGCCCGCCGTGCTGCGGTCCCTGTTCCCGCATCCGTTGACCGACAAGGGCCTGGCCGCGTTCCTGGCCGATTGGGCGAAGACGGGTCAGTCCATCCTCTGACCCGAGCCGCTTTGGGGCGGCGTTCCCGGCCGCCTTGTTTGCGGGTTTGGCCCACGAGTTCTTAATTCGTTCTACAAACTCGGGCGGTTGGGTGCAAATCGGTTTTCCGCATGATCACGCGTGTGATGAGGCAAAGACAATCCACAAGGTGTTGATATCGTGATGTTTGCTGATTTTTTCGGCATGTGTTAACCGCGGCTTGCGATCCTTCTGTAAAGCGTGCGAACGGCTTTTCGCCGATCGGGCATACATTTGTGATCGCGTGCGAGGTCATGCCTCCAGCGCCCGGAAACAACGAGAGATATCGAGCCCTGTCCGATGCGCCTAGCGTTCCGGATCTGTTGCGGTTCCATGCGAAAATACCCGGGTTTCGTTCCGGTTCGGCGCGGAAAACGCCGGTTATCGTTCCGGTTTCGCGCGGTTAACCAATGGTCGAAGTCTGAGCGGCCCGCTGCCTGTAGGGCAGAAGGATCAACCGCCCGTCTGATCGCCCAACTCGGCGCGGTCCCCGACCTGGCCCGGGCGGATTGCGACATCGGCCCCATCCGGTAGTCGCACCACCGTCCGAGGGGATCGGAGCAGTCATCCCGATCAACGCTCCGCTCGATTCGCCAAACAACCCACCCAAGCGCTCGGCTTTTTTTTGAGATCGGGCGGCACCCCCTCTGGTATTCCGCGCCGGCATAAGGCACGGTTGGGTGTTGCCGCGTAAACGAGAGCGATACCGGCAGCCAAGAGGCGACAGGGGACCACAAAAGCGTGTTGGATCGTCGGGGATTTTTGCAAGGTTCGGCCGGACTGGCCGGTGCCGGGGCCGTCGCTGGTGCCGCTTCCTTGGGGCTGGCAACGCCGAGCCTGGCGCAGGGGGGGGCAAAGGGGGCGGATAGCAAGGTGCTGCGGTTTGTGCCGCAGGCAAACCTTGCCAACCTGGACCCGATCTGGGGTACGCAATACGTCGTCCGCAACGGCTCCCTGATGATCTGGGACATGCTGTATGGCGTGAACGACAGGCTTGAACCCCAGCCGCAGATGGTCGAAGCGCATGAGGTCAGCCCCGATTTCAAGACCTGGACCTTTCGGCTTCGCCCCGGCCTGAAATTCCACGACAACGAACCCGTCCTCGCCAAGGATGCCGTTGCCAGCATCAACCGCTGGATGTCGCGCGACGCCACGATGGGGGTGCCGATCAAGCGCCGCCTCGATGCGCTGGAGGTGGTGGACGACCGCACCTTCCGCTTCCGCCTTAACCAGCCTTATCCCAAGATGCTGTTCGCGCTGGGCAAGAGCAGCACCCCCTGCCTGTTCATCATGCCCGAGCGCATCGCCGCGACCGACCCGTTCAAGCAGATCACCGAAATCGTGGGATCCGGCCCGATGCGGTTCCGCAAGGACGAATGGGTCCCCGGCTCCCGCGCCGCGTTTGAGCGCTTTGCCGGTTACGTGCCGCGCGCCGAAAAATCGTCCTGGCTTGCCGGTGGCAAGCGGATGATGCTGGACCGGGTCGAATGGCACATCCTGCCGGACGCGGCCACGGCCTCGGCGGCACTGCAATCGGGAGAGGTCGACTGGTGGGAAACCCCGGTCTCCGATCTGGTGCCGCTGCTGAGGAAATCGCCGAACATCGCCGTGGATATCGCCGATCCGCTGGGCAATATCGGCTCGCTCCGCCTGAACCATCTCCACCCGCCGTTCAACGACGTGCGGGCAAGACGAGCGGTTCAGCTCGCGGTGAGCCAGTCCGATTATATGCAGGCGGTGGTGGGTGACGATCCCAGCCTGTGGAAGGAAGTGCCCGGCTATTTCACGCCGGAGACGCCGCTTTACACCGAAGCCGGCGGAGAGCCGCTGAAGGGTCCGCGCAACTACGAACTGGCCAAGAAACTGCTGGCCGAGGCCGGCTACAAGGGCGAACCGATCGTCTTGCTGGTCGCCACCGACCTCGCGGTGCTGAAGGCGCAGGGCGATGTCACCGCCGATGCCCTGAAGCGCATCGGCATGAACGTGGAATATGCCGCGCTGGACTGGGGCACGGTCGGCCAGCGGCGCGCCAAGAAGGACCCGCCGGCGCAGGGCGGCTGGAACATATTCCACACCTGGCACGCCGGCGCCGATTGCGTGAATCCCGCGCCCTACATCGCGCTCGACGCCAGCGGAGACACCGCCTGGTTCGGCTGGCCGAAATCCGACCTGGTGCAGGAACGCATCCAGGCATGGTACGCCGCGCCCGATCTGGCGGCGGAGAAAGCGGCCGTCGCGTCCCTGAACCAGGCCGCGATGGAGCACGTGGTTTACGTGCCGACCGGCTTCTTCAAGGGTTACCAGGCCTGGCGCAAGACCTTGTCGGGAGTGGTCGCGGCGCCGTTCCCGCTCTTCTGGGATGTGAGCAAGTCCTGACATGACCCACTGTCGTCCCCTGACGGCCTGAACGGAGCAACGCGCGCATGCTTGCCTACGCGACCCGTCGCATCCTCGCCACGATCCCGGTCATCCTGATCGTGGCGCTTTTCGTGTTCAGCCTGCTGTATATCGCGCCCGGCGACCCGGCCGCGATCATCGCGGGCGATCAGGCCACCCCGGACGATGTGGAGCGCATCCGCGAATCCCTCGGCCTGGATCGGCCCTTCGTCATTCGCTTCTTCGACTGGCTGTTCGCGGTGTTGCAGGGTGATCTGGGGAACTCGATCTTCACTAACCTGCCCGTGTCGCACATGATCTCTCAGCGGATCGAGCCGACGTTGTCGTTGATGGTGCTGACGCTGACCTTGTCGCTGTCCTTCGCGATCCCGATGGGCGTGATCGCGGCCTGGAAGCACGGCACCCTGATCGACCGGGCCGTGATGATGACGGCGGTGCTCGGGTTTTCCACGCCGGTGTTCGTGATCGGCTATCTGCTGGCCTTCGTGTTCGCTCTGCAGTTGGACTGGCTGCCGGTGCAGGGGTTCACCTCGATCTCCAAGGGGCTGGGGCCGTTCCTGCGCAACCTGATCCTGCCCTCGGTGGCATTGGGTCTGGTCTACATGGCGCTGATCGCGCGCATCACCCGCGCCACGATGCTGGACGTGCTGTCGCAGGACTATGTGCGCACGGCGAAGGCCAAGGGCGTCGGCCAGCGCGGCATCCTGTTTCTGCACGCGCTGAAGAACGCGGCGGTGCCGATCGTCACCATCGTCGGCATCGGCTTCGCCGCCCTGATCGGCGGCGCGGTGGTAACCGAGAGCGTCTTCGCCATCCCCGGCCTCGGCCGTCTGACCGTCGATGCCATCCTGCGGCGCGACTACCCGGTCATCCAGGGCGTCGTGCTGCTGTTCAGCTTCATCTACGTGGTGGTCAACCTGATCGTTGACCTTCTCTACACTGTCTTTGACCCGAGGATCCGGTATTGAGCGCCACCTCCCCGTCCCCCGTGCTTGGGAGCTTCACGGAAGCCCCTCGGCTGCCCGATGTCCTGCCGCCCGCCAAGGAGCGCGGCAAGGTCATGGGTTTCATCTATCGCCATCCGACAATCGTGATCGGCGGTGGCCTGGTCGCCATCATGGTGTTCATCGCCCTCTTCGCTCCCCTTCTCGGCACCAAGGACCCCACCGCGCTCGCCCCCGCTCGGCGGACCCGTGAACCATCGGCGACGTATTGGTTCGGCACCGACATGCTGGGGCGGGATGTCTATTCCCGCGTGCTGTATGGCTCCCAGGTATCGCTGCTGGTCGGCTTTTCGGTAGCCACATTGGCCGCGATCATCGGCACCACGCTGGGTCTGATGGCAGGCTTCATGCGCGGCGTGGACGCGGTGGTGATGCGGTTCATGGACGGGCTGATGTCCATCCCGCCGATTCTGCTCGCGATCGCGCTGATGGCGCTGACACGGGCGTCGGTGAAGAACGTCATCATCGCCATCACCATCGCCGAATTCCCCCGCGTCTGCCGCCTGGTCCGCGGCGTCGTGCTGTCGCTGCGCGAACAACCCTATGTCGAAGCGGCGATCGCGTCCGGCACACGGACCCACGTGATCATCTGGAAGCATATTCTGCCGAACACGCTGGCACCGCTGATGGTGCAGGCGACGTTCATCTGCGCGTCCGCCATGATCGCGGAAGCGACCTTGTCCTTCATCGGGGCGGGCACGCCGCCGATCATTCCAAGCTGGGGAAACATCATGGCCGAAGGCCGAGCACTTTGGCAGGTGAAGCCGTATATCGTGTTCTTCCCGGCGATCTTCCTGTCGATCACCGTGCTGGCCGTGAACCTGCTGGGTGACGGGCTGCGGGATGCGCTCGACCCCCGCCTCGCGAAGCGGCTGTAGACCGATGGCCCTGCTCGAAGTCGAGAACCTGCAAACGCATTTCGCCACGCTCGATGGCGTGGTGCGAGCGGTCGAAGGTGTGTCGTTTCAGGTCGATTCTGGCCAGACCATCGCCATCGTGGGCGAATCCGGCTGCGGCAAGTCCGTGACCTCCATGTCCATCCTGCGGCTGATCCAGGAACCGCCGGGCAAGATCGCCGGCTCGATCCGGTTCCAGGGCACGAACCTGCTGGAGTTGTCGGAACCGGAGATGCGTAAGATCCGCGGCAACTCCATTTCCATGATCTTCCAGGAACCGATGACCAGCCTGAACCCGGTGCTGACCGTCGGGCGTCAGATCGGGGAGACGGTGCAGTTGCACCAAGGTCTGGGCGCCAACGCGGCGGAAGAAAAGGCCGTCGAGATGTTGACCCTGGTCGGCATCCCCGCCCCTGGCCGGCGCGTGCGGGAATACCCGCACCAGCTCTCGGGCGGCATGCGCCAGCGCGTGATGATCGCGATGGCGCTGGCCTGCAATCCCAAGCTGCTGATCGCGGACGAGCCCACCACGGCGCTGGACGTGACCATCCAGGCCCAGATTCTGGACCTGATGCGCGACCTGAAGACGCGGCTGGGGTCGGCCATCATGCTGATCACCCACGATCTGGGCGTGGTCGCGGAAATGGCCGAACGGGTCGTGGTGATGTATGCCGGCCGAAAGGTCGAGGAAGCGCCGGTCAACGAAATCTTCGCCCGCCCGTTGCATCCCTACACGCGCGGCCTGATCGGCGCGGTGCCGAAACTGGGATCGTCCCTGGTGGAAGGCGGTCGCGGCAAGCTGGCGGAAATCGCCGGCCTGGTGCCGAATATGCGCCGCCCGATCGTCGGCTGCGCCTTTGCCAGCCGCTGTTACATGGCGACAGAGGTGTGCTCCAGGATCGCTCCGGCGATCGAGACCAAGGCGCCGGATCATCTGGTGGCCTGCCACTACGCCGAACGCCGGATGGCCGCATAATGACCGACACACCGTTGCTGGAGGTCAAGGACCTCAGGAAGCATTTCCCGATCCATGGTGGTCTGCTGGGGCAGGTGACCGGGCATGTCTTTGCCGTCGACGGTGTGTCGTTCGACATCCGTCGCGGGGAGACGCTGTCGCTGGTGGGTGAATCCGGCTGCGGCAAGTCGACCGTCGGCAAGGCGATCCTGCGGCTGTATCCGATCACGTCGGGTGAGGTGCGGTTGGACGGCGCGCGGATCGACAACATGTCCGCGGGCAAGCTGCGCCCGATGCGCCAGCGTGTGCAGGTGGTGTTCCAGGACCCGTTCAGCAGCCTGAACCCACGCATGAAGGTGCGTGACATCCTGGCCGAACCGCTGATCAATTTCGGCCTCGTCAAGGGCAAGAAGGACATCGACGACAAGGTCGAGGCCCTGATGGACAAGGTCCGCCTGCCGCGCGATTCCATCCGCCGCTACCCGCACGAATTCTCCGGCGGCCAGCGCCAGCGCATCGGTATCGCGCGCGCCCTGGCGCCCGGGTCCGACCTGATCATCTGCGATGAGGCGGTGTCGGCGCTGGACGTGTCGGTGAAGGCGCAGATCATCAACCTGCTGGTGGATTTGCAGGATGAACTTGGCCTGGCGCTGCTGTTCATCAGCCACGATCTGGCGACGGTGGAGCATCTGACGCATCGCGTGGCCGTGATGTATCTGGGCAAGATCGTGGAACTGGCGGACCGGCGGACGTTGTTCGCGTCGTCGCACCATCCCTACACGCGCGCGCTGCTGTCGGCGGTGCCGGTGCCCGATCCGCTGGCCAAACGCGACCGCATCGTCCTGACCGGCGACGTGCCGAGCCCGATCAATCCGCCGTCGGGGTGTCGCTTCCATACGCGGTGCCCGTTCGCGTTCGATCGGTGCAAGACGGAGGAGCCGCAATTGCGCTCGGTCGGGGATGGACATGTGTCGGCCTGCCATCTGGATCACGTGCCGGGTGGGCAGGTGGTGCCGATGGCGGCCTGATGGGGGATAATTCCTAGGGGTCAGGTCGCCGGGGTTGGTGCGCCTTGGCGGGTGGGAAGGCGCTCGATGTCCTGGCCGACCTGCTCTCGGGCGAGGCGCAGATCGTATGCGGCTTGCAGATTGATCCAGAATTG
>CAMBXJ010000156.1 GCA_945871455.1 Asaia bogorensis | reverse complement strand
AAATCTGGACAACGAGCGTGGCATCCCCGCGCAGCACGGCGCGGGTCGCCCAGGATCTGGAAGCCGCCGGTTGGGACGGGCTGCTGGTGGTCGATTCGCAGAACCTGTCCGGGGATCCCTACGTCGCCCTGGCCCTGGCCGGCGCGGTGACCTCGCGCATCGGCCTCGGCACTGGCGTGACCAACAACGTGACCCGGCATGCGGCGGTGACGGCATGCTCCATCACCAGTGTCGACCGCGTGTCCAACGGGCGCGCCGTGCTGGGGATCGGACGCGGCGACTCCGCCCTGGCGCATTTGGGACGGGCACCCTCCCGGCTGGGGCCGTTCGAGCGCTATTTGCGGCAATTGCAGACCTATCTGCGCGGTGAGGCGGTTCCATTTGACGACATCGACCTGCCCACGGACCTTGCCCCGCCCATGTCCGAACTCGAACTCGCGGACGCGCCACCCGCCAGTCGGATCGACTGGATCGCGCAAGGCCGGAAAGTGCCGGTGGAAGTCGCGGCGAGCGGCCCAAGGGTCATTGCCATTGCCGCCCTGCACGCGGATCGGGTCATGTTCGCCCTCGGTGCCGACGTGGAACGCATCGCCTGGGGCATTGACGTTGCGAAACAGGCCCGCGCCAAGGCGGGCCTGGACCCGGATGGGGTGAAATTCGGCGCCTATATCAACTGCGGCTGCCATACCGATGTGGACAAGGCCCGCGGTCTGGTCCGCGGCGGCCTGACCACCTTCGCCCGTTTCTCGGTGATGCACGGCAAGGCCAGCGGGCCGGTGTCCGACGGGGACCGAGCCGTGCTGCACGACCTGCGCAATTCCTATGACATGAAGGCCCACACACGCGGCGATTCACGGCAGGCCGGCACCCTGACCGCCCCCTTCATCGACCGTTTCGCCGTCGTCGGCACCCCGGACCAATGCATCGCCCGGCTGCGCGGCCTGGCCGCGTTGGGTCTGGACAAGGTGGCGATGAGCGGCGGCATGCGCGGTGCGTCCGCCGAGGATGCCGCCGTGTCGAAGCGGCTGCTGGAAACCGAGGTGCTGGCAGCAGCGCGGGGGCCATAGCGGCGGGTCCGGTTGTGCGACCGGCCTTTCCAAACGACCGCTTCGATAGTCCAATCGCGGTAGGGACGCCCATTACTGGGCGCCCCCCGCACAGAACCGTACGGGCGGAATTCCCGCATACGGCTCCCACCTTGGGTGTTTGACGCGAAAGCGCTGAGCAGGCCAGGGATGGGATATCCGGGGTTTGGGCAGCCAGCGATCCGCCAGCCGATCCATGTCTGTCCACGACGTCCGATCCTTCTGGCTGCGCCGGCGTAAGGTGCGGCGCCAGAGTTCGACGACATGGTGGCGGAATGCCGAGAGGGCACGAAAGTTGGTCGGCACGGCATGGTAGGCGAAGAAGCCCCGCACCACCGCCCCGAGCCATCGTCCCTGTTCAGCTACGTCCTGGTGCCAGCGCCTTCGGAGGTCTGCGGTGATTTCCAGCAGCTTCGCCTGTTTCCGGTCCCGTCGCGTATGGCGAGACAGCAGAAAGCTACCCCGGCGCGACCGTGAGCAGATATGGGTAAAACCCAGGAAATCGAAGAGCCTGCCCCCGCGAAGGCGGGGGTCTCCGGTTTGCCATCCCCGCGCTCGACCCGATCGGTCGTGGCATGTCTGCCGAACTGTATCAGCCGGGTCTTTTCAGGGTGCAATTCCAGGTCGAATTCCGCCATCCGGATGCGTAACTCCGCCAGGAACCGTTCGGCATCGGCTCGGTGTTCAAAGCCAACGACGGTGTCGTCAGCCTAGCGCGCCACGATCAGCGCACCGTTCGCCTGACGTTGCCGCCATTGATCGGCCCACAGATCATAGTTCGCCAGCAGCGGCGAGATGACTGCCCGTCGCGCGTGAAGCGCGCCTTTGGCACGACGCGGGGTGCCCTGCGTCACCGGTTGCCGTATCCGTCAGAAACAATGGCCGATGCGCCGTCATTGCCGTCATTACCGGATCGAGTCTGGTAGAGACGACGGGGCGCGGTCCATTGGTCGGTTGGCGTCGCACGCCGCTCCGCCTCCCCGCCAACAGATCACGCGACAGGCGCCAATCAAGCGCCTCGCCAGCGCCGGATCAAGCCGATCACCAGGCGAAACGCCGGCCGCACAAACGTCGCGAGCGCCATGGAATCGCGGATGCCATGCCAGGCGCGATCCCGGATCTGGCGAGCATCGCGTTCCACCTGGCTGGGCGAGGACCGAGAAGCCATGCCCGCCAGCAGTCCCGCGATGACCAGATCGGCCGCCGCCAGCGTCGCCGACGCCGCGTACCCGGTCCAGCCCAGCGCCTCCCGCAGCCAAAGCCATACGCCGGCATGCATGAACCCGATGGCACTCAGCAGAAACGCCAGTCCCACCAGGACCGCGATGATCTGACCGACCGCGCGTTTGGCACGCCCTCGCAGGCGGACGGTCTCTGCCTCCGCCGCGATGCGGGCCAGTTCCATCGGCGCCATCGGCTAGCGCATCGCCCGTCCGATGATCCAGCCAATGCCGGCGGCAATCGCCAGCGAGATCAACGGCTGCCGGCGCACATGCCCGCAGATCGCGGAAGCCTCCTGCCGCAGCACCCCACCCGCATCCGCGATGGCCGCTTCCGCTCGGCCTACGAAACCGGTCAGGTCCGGTGCCGCTGGCGCACCCATCAAGGCGTCCACCTGCGCTTGCAGGCGCGCGACCTGGGCCGCGAGGTCTTCGGTCTTGTCCGTGGCCTTATCCCACTGAGGCATAACGCGTTCCTTCTTTCGATGTTGGGTGTCGCGTCCTTCTGCGGACCCGCCGTGTGCGCCCCGATCACTGCCGGGATCGGGGCTGCTGGGATCGAGGTTGCCAGGATCGGGGCTGCGGTGGTCGTGCCCAGCGTGGGCGTGGCGGCCCAGGTCGTACGGCCCTTGCCGTGACCACCTTGGTCACTGCCGGTAGATATTGGCCTTGTTTCAATGGCCCACCCAGCAGGCATGGAGGCCTGGAGGTCGATATAGTCCTCCATCTTCGGGAACCAAGCCTTCATCGCCTTGTTATCCAACGCGTCAGGCAGCGGTCCATTGATAAGAGCCAAGATTCCGGCGGCTTCCCGCAAGAACACCTCCTGCCCCTCACGCGAGAGTGTCCAGTTCAGGAACAAACGCGCGGCATTGACCTTGGTTGCAGGCTTGGGCGTGCCGGCGCCGTAGGAGGTCGGCGGCACGCCCTCCGGCGGGATGATGCAGGCGACCGGCGCGCCATCCTTCTGGCGAGGGATCATGATGTTGGTCTGCGGGGCGCGACCCTGGTTTCGCCGCCAATGATCGAGTCCGTGGCGGGCGCGCCGCTGGGGGACAGCAAGGTGTCGTTGGCGGCAACGGCGGCCCGATAGGCCTCGCGCGGCACCTGCCGCTTAAACAAGGCGCGGTTCCAGGTTGGGCCGCCGCCACCGGCGATCACCTGCGCCCCGGGAACCGTTTGTTGAACACGGCGATCCAGGCATGCTCGGTTTCGGTGAAGTTCACCGTGTAGAGCACCAACCTGCCCTCGGCCCGAGCCTTCTCGATCAGGTCTGGCGGGCCGAACGGATGGTGGGTCTGGGCCTCCACCCGCCAGGCCAGCAAAAGTCCGAGGCATACCCCCCATGGGATGCCCATTTCGTCTCCTCCAGCTTCGTCTTTGCGGCGATGGTCACCCACCGGGGCCGCTTGTGGGAGGCTGGACGAAGCCCGGGCGGCAAGGGCAAAGTCCCGCTGACTCGAACAAGGGGAGACAACGGCATGTTGCAGGTTTATGGGTCCGCGCGGTCGCGGACGGTGCGCACGATCTGGATGGCGGCCGAACTGGGCCTGACCTACCAGCATCACGACCTGGCCCCGCGGTCCCCCGGCACCAGGACGCCCGAGTTCCTTGGGCTGAACGGCAATGGCAGGGTGCCGGTGATCGACGACGACGGCTTCGTCCTGTCCGAATCCATGGCGATCAACATGTATCTGGCGAAGAAGCACGCCAGTCCGCTGTATCCGTCGGACCCGAAGAACGAAGCCCTGATGTGGCAATGGAGCCTGTGGGAAACCGACCGGCTGGACCGCCAATTGACCACCTATGCCAGCCACACCACCGCCCTGCCGGAAGCCGAACGCAACAAGGCGATCGCGGACGCCGCCTGGGCCGAGATCGTGCCGGCGATGGACGTCCTGAACACCGCGCTGGGCAAAGGCCCCTGGCTGGCTGGCCCGGCGTTTTCCGTCGCGGATCTGAATGTCGCCGGCGCCCTGTATCGCGCCCTGTCCATGGATCTGGGCCAGTGGCCACATGCGAAGGAATGGCTGGCCCGCTGCTGGGATCGTCCGGCCGGGAAGAAAGCCCGCGCCATGCGGGAGTAGGCTCTCGCCACGGAACCTCCGGGCACGCACTGCCCGGAATGTCGAGCCTGAAACGCCTTACCGGGAACGCCTTACCTGGAACGCCTTGCCGGGAACTCCTTGCTCCGGCGGGCGCACTGCGCTACACGCCCCGCCACGCCGGCACCCCTGGAGGCCGGCGTTTTGGCATTCAGGAGCAAAGTCATGGCCAACATCGTTGAGATATCGGCCGAGGCACGCTTGCGAGCCGGTAAGGGGGCGGCGCGAGCGACTCGGCGTGCGGGGAAGGTTCCCGGGGTAATCTATGGCGGCAATCAGGAACCCAACCTGATCGCGCTGGACCCCCGTGTGGTGATCCGCGAACTGCATCGTCCCGGCTGGCAGTCCCGCCTGTATGAGATCAGCACCGGCGCCGACCCGATCCGCGCGCTGATCCGTGGCGTGCAGTATCATCCCGTCTCCGACGCCCCGGAACACGTGGATTTCCAACGCCTTGTGCCCGGGGAACCGATCAAGGTCGCCGTCCCCGTGCATTTCGAGAATGACGCCATCAGCCCCGGCATCAAGCGCGGCGCCGTGCTGAACGTCGTCCGCCACGCCGTCGAAGTCTGGTGCGACGCCGACAAGATCCCGGAGCAGTTCACCGCCGATCTCGGCCCGCTGGATTTCAACGACAACGTCCGCTGGCACGACCTGAAGGGCACCGAAGGCGCCCGCCCGGTCATCGCCCGCGACTTCGTGGTGGCAACCGTCGTCCCGCCCACCAAGATCGAGGTCGCGCCGGCCGAAGCCGGTGGCGCCGCGGCCCCCGCCAAGGGCGGCACTCGCGCACCGGGCAAGGCCCCCGCCAAGGGCGGCGCCAAGAAGGGCTGAACCCCTGAACCGGAGTCGTTGAATGCTGCTCTGGGTCGGCCTCGGCAATCCGGAGCCGGGGATGGCCCGGAACCGCCACAATATCGGCTTCATGGCGCTGGACGTCATCGCGCACCGCCACGGGTTCTCCCCGTGGCGGCAGCGTTTCAAGGGGCTGGTGGCCGAGGGCAATATCGGTGGCCAGAAAGTCCTGGCGCTGAAACCGCTGACCTACATGAATGCATCCGGCGAGTCGGTGCAGGCCGCCGCCGGGTTCTTTAAGCTGCCGCCGAACGCGATCACCGCGTTCCACGATGAGCTGGACCTGGTGGCCGGCAAGCTACGGGTCAAGCTGGGGGGCGGGGCCGCCGGCCATAACGGCTTGCGCAGCATGGATCGTATGCTCGGCGGGCCGGACTACTGGCGCGTGCGGCTGGGGATCGGCCATCCCGGCTCCAAGGACCGGGTGCTGAGCTACGTCCTGGGCGATTTCGCCAAGGATGACCGGGATTGGCTGGTGGCGTTGCTGGATGCGGTGGCCGACGCCGCACCCCTGCTCGCTGGCGGCAAACCGGCGGATTTCATGACCAAGGTCGCGTTGCTGACCCAGGATGTCGCGTAACCGACACGAGAAAAGGACAGGCTCATGGGCTTCAACTGCGGCATCGTCGGTCTGCCCAATGTCGGCAAATCGACCCTGTTCAACGCGCTGACCGCCACCGCGGCGGCCCAGGCGGCAAACTATCCATTCTGCACCATCGAGCCAAATGTCGGCCGCGTCGGAGTCCCCGATCCGCGCCTCGACGTGCTGGGCGTCATCGGCAAATCGGCGAAGATCGTGCCGACATCGCTGGAATTCGTCGATATCGCCGGTCTGGTGCGCGGTGCATCCAAGGGCGAAGGCCTGGGCAACCAGTTCCTGGCCAATATCCGGGAGGTCGACGCGATTATCCACGTCCTGCGCTGCTTCGAGGACAGCGACGTGACGCATGTCGAAGGATCGATCGATCCGCTGCGGGATATCGATGTGGTCGAGACCGAGTTGATGCTGTCCGACCTGGACAGCCTGGAAAAGCGCCTGAATTCAGCGCAAAAGCGCGCCCGGGGCGGCGACAAGGAAAGCACGGCCCTGGTCGCGATCATGGAACCGCTGGTGGCGGCGTTGCAGGACGGCCGCCCCGCCCGCACCGCGATCCCGCCGGGGCAGGAGGAGGCGGTGCGGCGGCTGCAACTGCTGACCTCCAAACCCGTGCTGTATGTCTGCAACGTGGAAGAGGCGTCGGCGGCCGAGGGCAACGCGTTTTCCGCCGCCGTGCAGGCGCGCGCGGCGCAGGAGGGCGCGCGGACGGTGATCGTATCCGCCGCCATCGAAGCCGAGGTGTCGCAACTGCCCGCCAGCGATCGCGCGGAGTTCCTGGAAGGCCTGGGGCTGCATGATAGCGGCCTGGACCGGGTGATCCGCGCCGGATACGACCTGCTGGGGCTGCTGACGTATTTCACCTGCGGCCCGAAAGAGACGCATGCCTGGACGATCACCCGCGGCACCAAGGCGCCCCAGGCCGCTGCGGTGATCCACAAGGACTTTGAACGCGGTTTCATTGCCTGCGAGACCATCCCATACGACGACTATGTCGCCTGCAAGGGGGAGTCCGGGGCGAAAGAATCCGGAAAGATGCGGGTCGAGGGGAAGGAGTATTTTGTGAAGGACGGGGACGTGCTGTTGTTCCGCTTCAACGTCTGAGCGTGGGTGATGGGTGCCGGGTCGCGGCGGTGGCGGGTTTGTCCGGCCGTGGCTGCGGGACGGTTTGGGCGGGCTTCTTGCGGTGGTTCGGTCTGCGATCCCGGCATTGGGGCGGTCCAATGTTTGCGTTTCGTTCTACTCTTTGAGAGCCGTCTCTGGCAAGAAGAATCTGCGACGGGCGGGCGGGCTGGTTCAGGGTGTCGGGGAGAGTTGATGATCCTGACTGGATATGCCGGAATTTCGGGCAAAGGTTAACAAAGGTCGGTTTAACGGAAAATGTGCCGACTGTCGTATGATCCGCGTTGGCGCCAAACCTCAGACGAGACTGTAGGGTCGGGTCGCAAACCTTCGATCCGGTTGTGATTTTGGGGTTTCTTCAGATTTTACTTTAATTGTGACATTTTCGTAATTTGATGCGAATCCATGCGGAATCCGGGGGTTTTCGTTCCGGTCAGGCGCGGAAAACGGGGGGTATTGTTCCGGATAGGCGCGGTTAACTTTCTCGGTTCGCTGCCCACAAATTGGGCATTGGCGGTGTGGCCTGGGTCGGGGGGATAGGCCGAGCGGTGGCTTGGTGGTGTGGGGGGATTGGCTGGGGGGAGGATGGTGCTGACGCATGTGCGGGGGACGCGATCATGCGCCGCTAGTCCTATTGTCCAGGCTACGGTGGGTGGTCCTGGCGCATGTGCGAGGGACGCGATGTCCCAATCGGGTTTGGGGCGTGGGGCTCGGTTGGGTGTGGTGCCAACCGGACGACGCAGTGACCCCCTGGGATCGTCTCACCGTCATTGCCGTGGACCTGATCCCCCGCCCCTCCCCCGCCGTTGACGCGCGGGGGGCCGGGTCAGGTTCGGTCATGGATAAGGGACCGTGGGGGGCGCTGCACCGGTCATTGTTTCGGCCGGTTGGTGTCGGATCGCGGGTCCTTTGTCGTGGGGTGTTTGTCGTTGGGTGCGGACGCATGTGATGGTCACTGACGGCAGCATGGCCCCTTCCGGCCGTGCCTTCCCGTCATGGTGGGCGGCGGCCCGGCAGGCACGGCTTGGCCGAACCCGGCCCGCGAAGACGGGGACGCCGAGCGTTCGTTTGGCATGGGGGCTGGAGACGCCAACGGGTCAGTGGTTGGGTCGGTTGGCAGGAGATTCGCCGTTTCGCGGGGGATCGTTGCGGGTACGTTTGTATGCCAGGCGACGGGCGCGGCACCGGGCTGCCTGGTTCGGCTTCGGCTCACGCCCAGGGGGAAGGCCGGCGCCGCTTCGGTTGGTCGTTACTTTACGGCATGGGTTGAGGCACCAGTCCTGGCACGGAATGAACTCCGTGGCCCCCCGTGGCCCTCCGCTGTCCTCCGTGTTGATTCTTGCGGACCGTTCAGCGCGCACGGACCGGTCCGGGGACGCACCGACCGACGGTGGTGGCGGCGATACCGCTGTTTAACACGGAGGTAGTGGAGGGCCACGGTGGGCCACGGAGGTAGCTCGCTTCGTCTGTCCAGCGGCCGGGCGGATGGGCCGGACGGTGGCTTGGCGTTCGGCCCGCCATGGCGGTATCGTTTTGGATATTGGCACGCGGGAGAAGCGACGGGGCATGTCGAGGACATGGTCGAGACCGGAGATGGCTGAACGACTGAGGGGACTGCCTCAGCCGGTCATCGTGCTGCTCGCGGCACGTGCCGCCTTGCGGGTGCTGCCGTTGATCGGTCGCGTGACCAGGACGGGTGGGACGAGACGCGGCTCGGACGAGTTGCTGTCCACTGTTGCAATCTCGGTCTTTCGTGCGAATACAACTGCCTG